>JAFSQO010000225.1 GCA_017446645.1 Synergistaceae bacterium
AAATCCGCGCCGTAATTCGCTGTTGCAGTGATAAATTCATCATCACAAAAAGCAGCGTAAGAATGCACGAAATATACATACGACTTGTCAGGGGTATTCGCGAAAACTCCGCCGGGCCTCTTAATGTCAAGGGCGTTCCAACCCATCTGGGGAATCTTTAAGTCAGCCGGAATGACTTCACTAATCGCACGGACTGAGCCGGGAATTAAATCGAGTCCCTGATGCTCGCCGAACTCGTAACTGGTTGTGAACAATAGCTGCATTCCGAGACATATGCCGAGAATTGGCTTGCCGTTACGTGCCTGCTCAATGAGGGGGGCTGCCATTCCGGAGGCAAATAATTTTTTCGCTGCGTCCTCAAAGGCTCCGACTCCGGGTAAGATTATCCGGTCTGAAGCCTTCAGGTCATCGGGGTTGCTGGTAACCCGCACTTCCTGATTTATGGCATTGAATGAACTCTCAAGCGAAAAGAGATTCCCGACACCGTAATTAATTATTGCAATCATGAGTAAATATAAAGCCTCTCGATAAAATTTTTCGTGAATGTAATTATAGCAACTAAGTAAAATTATTGCGTGTCTAAGCGTTTTTTTACTAAATCGATTAATTTTTTGCTAAATCTTCTATTTTCATGCTGGAATATATCGAGATATTCAAGCACTTGCTGCTTTGTTACAAGATTTTTGTTGAGTGCCTTCAACAGTACACCAATAGTACCAGATATAGGGATTTGTAATTGTTCGGCAATTTCGCGTCCTTGTCGTTCGTCAATAAGTAAGAGTTCCGCATTGAGTTCGCTGAAAAGAATAATTGCTTCACTTTCACCTTCATCAAGCCATGCAACCTGTCGAAGAATACTGACTGCTTGCGGATTTGAGATTTGCCTGTGCTGTATGAAATCAGAATTGATAATTAATTCAGCTTCGAGTTTATAGTCTTCATTCCGGACAAGTTCATTGTAGACCCCTTCAGGAATAAATATTGTGCCAAAGAGGTCATGCAATAAGCGAAGACTGTTAATCTTGAGTAGAGATATAATCGGAGAAGTATCAGCAACTACAATCATGATTAACCAATAAGCTTCGTTAAAGTTTGCAAATCCTTTTCCAGCTCTTCCTCAGTGAGATCGAAATAAGGCAGCCCAAGCTCACCATACAAATCCCAAAGATCCAATTTATGAATGCCCAAAATTTCAGCAACTTTACCGCTGGAGATCTTGCCGTCATGAACATAAGGGTAAAACAAGAGAGCAATCTGCTTCAACATCAAGTCTTCATTTTCCTCAAATAAATGTATCATGTAAGGCGGTATGTCAAATTCTATTCTCACTCGGTTATTTTCGACAGCCATCGATTGCATACAATCAACTCCTTCCTATGAAGCTGCTCGCTGTTCTGAATCTCATTATCAAGCATCGAAAAATTCTTTCACTATACCTCTTACCTGCTTTATATCATCAGGCGATAAGTCCCAGAACCGGGCGTTATCGTAGTCAGTGCCGGAAACTTGCATAGCTGCAATCTTATCCTCAAATATTTCAAATTCAAGATAGCTTTTATCAGGAAGCTCATATTCAAGCTGTATGCTCTCCCGCCCTGTAGGGAATAATTCAGGCTGTTCAGTCAGGTTCGTTATTATGTTTCTGGCCTCTGCAATAAGTGCTTGAGAGAATGGGGCAGCCCCGTAACCGTTCCAGTCTGATTCGAGTTGCGCTATATCGTTCAGGCGTTCAAGGTTGTGCGCTAATTTGTCTTTCGCAGCATTTTTCCTCCATGCATGAGATAAGGCATCAGAGATTTCCTGCGGTGTCTTTCGTTCGATATAAGACCGGACACTTTGAGGAATGACACAGGAAGCTCCTGATACCATTTGCGAATTCACTTGTTCGATAAGTTCACGACTAAACATAGTTACGGCTCCTCTTCATAAACTTTTGTAGATTCTATCACATGGCAGAGTCATTTTTCATAACCATACGACGCTGACACACAGGACATAAACAGCAAATCATCCCCCATTAAATCACCCTCAATAAAGGCACCCTTCAACAAGACAGCAAGCTCAAGGGAATTCACGGGACTGCGGGACATTGCAGAGAGATAATCATCGCGCGAAATCCTCTGCCAGTTCACTCGCGTAGCAAGCTCCTTCTCAAGCATCGCATCAAGCCAAAGACGCATTGCACGGCCATTACCCTCACGAAAGGGGTGCGCTATGTTCATCTCTACGTACTTCGCAAGGATCTCGTCAAAGTTACCCTGACTCATCGCTGCAATCAAAGGCACGTTAGCTTCAAGAAATATCCAGTTTGCAAACCTGAAGCCCCCTTTAGAGATATTGCACGTCCTAAACTTACCGGCAAAGTCAAACACCCCGCCGAACAAGGCAACATGAAGCTCTCGGAGACACTCCCACGAACCTGCACACTCAACGAACGAAGGCCAATTCTTGCGAACCTCAGCAACACGCTCAAGGGACAACGAGTCAATCTCACTCACCGGAAAATTCATTACTTCTCACACTCCTTTCCGATTATATATTACATCAACAAAAAAAGCCCCGGATTTCTCCGGAGCATTCTTCTGCCTAAGTGCTCTATAAAGGATTGCTGTTCAAGTCTTTATGAACGCTTTTTACTTACGAATAACGTTGCAGCTAAAGCAAGTGCTAATGCGCCAAAGCCTGCATCGCATCCGCCGCTGGATCCGCCGAGAATCTCGTCAATAGTCTCAGGATTGGTAGGATCAGTACCGCCGTTTCCGCTGGTGTCCTGCTTGCCGTCCATCTCACCGGCTACGTCAGGGGTTGAAGGTTCCGCATTGTCACCCGCTGCCTCAACTGCTGCTTTAGGTGTGTAGGTCGTCTCAACGTTGTACCTATCTCCCTCAGGAAGTCCAGATTTTGCCTTCTCAACATCAACCTCGAAGACTGCTGTCTGGTCATCGATAAATCCGACAACTACTGCAGAGTCACGTGAGTCAACACCACTGTCATTATCGACTGCTACTGAAGCTCCTGCCTGTGCTCCATAAGTCTTCGGGGTCTTCATCTCGAACGTCTTGTCCAGTGCCCTCAGTAACTTCTCGATGAAGTACTGCCACCAACCGTCCTTGCCGAAACGCCTATGAACTGGGTAGTCTGCTCCAAGAATCCATGCTACCTTGCCTCTGGGTTTGTCGAACGCTGCCTGTCTGGCTTCCTTCGTCCTGTAGAGTGTGAAGCTGTAGGTTCCGTCAGAGAACGTTAACTCTACTTCGCCGGAGACTACTCCTGCTGGTAAGTACATGTCCATGTACTCCGCTGTCTTATCGGAAGGCTTCTTAGGTGTGGCCTGATTCTCTTCGTCAAATGCTACTGAGAACGCTACTGTTACTGACTTCGTATCTGTCTTGTCGCCAGATGTTGCCTTTACTGTAAACGTAATCTCGTAGTC
>JAFSQO010000226.1 GCA_017446645.1 Synergistaceae bacterium
GGCTACCCAGGGGCAGTTAAATTTTCGGGAACGCTGCACTCATACTCTAATAGAAATCATTGCAGAGAATCAGGACTCAACTCTCGCAGCTCACGGAGGTATAACGGAGTTAATCAAAGTTCAGGACGAAGCAAAAAATGTTATCGAGTTAGGCGGCATGTTGACGAGTTCAGGAATCGAGGCAATATTCAACATGGACAAAAATTTGCGCTCTCGTGGAGTCTCTCCAATGGGAAGTGCTGTTATACTTTCAGGTGCGTTATTTATCATGGAACTTATAGAGATGAAACTGACTCGTTCGGGTTATGATGAGAAGTGAACAGTGTATGCCTGCGTTCTTCGCTGCTTTATCTCAGATATACATATTTCACACTGTCGCCCTTTTTTGTGAGAAAATATAGCAAAAATCTTAGGAGTAAATGAATCATGAAGCCAAGTAAACCAGAATTAGCAGCAGTTTTCAGAGATACATTAAATTTTTTCAAGGAAGACGATTATTTACGCGAATCAATAGAGTACAGCGTTGCACACACGAAACTTTACCCTGACAATTTTTTACTGGACCCAGAAGCAGAGTCAGAGCAGGCAGGTTTAATTGAAGTCGTGAAAGGCAGAACCCTGAAGACTGCACTGGAGTTTGGGAAAAAATTCCCCGACAAGAAAATTTGCGTTCTGAACTTTGCAGCACCTACTCACCCCGGCGGAGGAGTCTGGAAGGGATCAGCAGCTCAAGAAGAGAGTATTTGCAGATCTTCGACTCTGTACCCGACTCTTGACACTGATGTCATGAAGGGAAAGTATTATCATTACAACAGCCAATACTATGACCTTCACGGCTGGGACACATGCATATATTCGCCTGATATAATAATCTGCAAGGACGACGCTGATTACATTCCTGCGAGATTATCTCGTGATGAGTTCCTTAAGATTGACGTTATCACCTGTGCAGCTCCTCACATTCACAAAGGCAAGTTTATTCCCGATAAGGAGTTATTTGCTATTCACGTTAAGAGGGCAAATAATATTTTGAGAATCGCTGCATTCAATCACGTTGATATTTTTATAGGGGGAGCGTTCGGCTGCGGGGCTTTTCACAACAACCCCAAAGTAGTTGCCAGTGCATGGCATGAAGCTTTGAGAGAGTTACGCAGGAAATTTTATCTCACACTCTTTGCTGTCATGAGCTATGATCCGTCGCCAAACAATTACGATATATTTTGCAGAGAATTCATGAGCGAAAAGTTATAATGTTACGAGTTAATTTTTAATCTTAACAGGAGGCAGAAAATTTATCATGGGAGTATTAAAGCATTATAGAGAACTATTACCAGTAACGGACTCGACTCCGAACGTAAATCTTGAGGAAGGTTCTACACCACTCATCTATTTACCCAGGGTCAGCAAGAGACTCGGCATTGAGTTATACGGCAAGTTCGAGGGTTGTAACCCTTCAGGCTCGTTCAAGGACAGGGGTATGGTCTTGGCCGTAGCAAAAGCTCTTGAGGA
>JAFSQO010000227.1 GCA_017446645.1 Synergistaceae bacterium
AATACTGGCTTCTCAGGTTCCGGTATGGGAATGGGATTTGATGACCTGCCAATTGACGGAGGTTTCGGCAGTCCTGCAAGCGATGTAAGCTTTGGTGATGCCAGCTTCGGCAGCTCAATATCTGAAAGGGGCTTCAATCCGAGCAATCCTGATGAAACAGCTACTGACATACCGTTTTAAATTAATTAGCGAGTAAGTTGGCCAGTTAGATTTAAGCATTATTGAGAGGAGAATTTATTCACACAATGAACGAACGCGAAAACAATACATCATCATCACGCGAAGGCAGACCAGCTGCACCGTCAGCAAGACCGGCAGCACCTGCAGGCTCGATGAGAAGAGGGACTTCACGACGCAGGCCGAAATTCTGTTATTACTGCGTTGAGAAGCAGGAGCACGTTGACTATAAAGATGTCGACAAGCTGAAGAAATATATCAGTGAACGCGGTAAGATTATCCCCAGAAGGGTAACGGGGAACTGCGCAAAGCACCAGAGATTACTGACAGAAGCAATAAAGCGCGCAAGATATATGGCTCTGCTGCCCTACTCTCTGGATTAATAAAAGATTTCTGCGGCCATATCTATCTATGAATGTAAAGAGAATAATTCGCTGTGTATTCCTAACTCTTGCATTGATCCTGGCAGGTAGTTTTGTGCCTGTGATTGGGTTTATGTGCCTCGTGATATGCCCTGTGCCATTGGCTGTTCTGGGCTGTCTTGACGGTCATAAATCTTCAGGGATTGCAGAATTGCTCATCGAAGCTACTTTGTTCCTGACATTCTCACCGTCTATGGCCGTGTATTTTTTGCTTGGCTGTGCTCCTGTTTCGGGGGTTATTTTCATGCTCTCACGGGAGGAATTCAAGGAAGTCAAGAAATATTCAGGGGCTGAGACCCTGTTAATCTGCGCAGGTCTCTCGCTTCTGATGAAGGTAATTTTGCTGGTGGTCTTCTGGCTGTCCACGGGACGTAATATTTTGTTCCCTGATGTAGCTCAAATGCAGGCCGTCATGACACAATTATACGGGGACAATCCTGCACTTCTTGAGTCAGTCAGTAAGGTTCTTGCGATATTCCCGTATATTCTGCCCGCTATGCTAGTAATTTATGTAGGTATTGAGATTTACCTGAATTACTCGATAATTCACTCAGTGCTGCGGAGATTTTTCCCTAAATCCAAGAATTTCCCTCCGGAGCTTCCTGAGTTCAGGTTCTGGCGATTTCCTGCTTCGTTAATGCCCGCTTTGGTCTTTGCCTTAATTTTGGGTTATTTTATTGACGTTGAGACTTGGCTGGCCGGTTCTGTATTTGTGATGAATTTGCAGATTATCCTCAACGTATTCATGTTCATTCAGGGGCTTGCTCTGGCATTCTGGTTAATGGCAGGCTTCAGGCTGAGACGAATCACGAAGAGCTTTATCTGTGTAATACTTGCGTTCCCGTTTTTCTGGCCCTGGCTGATTATAATGGGAATGTGCGACATGGTTCTGAACATGCGTGAGAGAATCAAATTCAGCGGGTAGTGTGTAAAGCCATGAGAAACAGAATTATCGATATTGCCAGAGGTCTTTGCATTATCTTTGTATGCGTCTTTCACATTGTTTATACGCCTGAAAACAGTTTGCCCTATAATTTCATAAATTCAGGAGTTTGGCTCTCTATTCCGTTCTTTTTTGTCTTGTCGGGTTATCTCTATAAACCCAGCAGACATAATATTATTTACAGGATTAAGTCTATATTAATTCCTTCGGTGAAGTATAGCTTTATCCTGCTCGTTGTCGGGGGAATTTATTGCGCTGTCTTTCACTCTTATACTTTTAGGGGCTGGCTGGTAGATGTTCTATTGACATATTTGCGCCCTGAGTTCAGCCTGGACTTAATCACGCTTGATGTGCCACACTGGAATTTGCTACTGTATGATATTATCTCGCCCGTCTGGTTTATCTGGACTATGGTGTGGACCCTGCCGGTGTTTTATGCCCTTGTCGGTTATACGAGTAAGAGTATTAGAAATCTGGTTCTATGCTGTGTCTTGCTCTTGATTACAAGCATTTTGCTCTATGACTATAGCTCTTATTTTTCGTGGAGCCTGACCCTTGTGCCTGTTTATGCTGCCGTGATGTTCTGCGGTTCTTACTGTGCGAATACAGGAGTTTTTGAGCGCATTGTTGCATCAAGGAATTATATGCTTGCCCTGATTGCAGCTGCTGTTCACTTTATGATGTTCTTGCTCTGCGGTTCTCCACGTGCCTTCATGAACGAACTCGGCACTATCGGAAAATGGAGCGTCATTGCGTTTTTTGTGCAGACTTTTATCGGAAGTTACGCATTGATATTATTTTGCGTCTTTCTTGCAGATTATAAATACATTTCAGATTTTATCGAATTCGTTGGGATAAATTCACTGTTATTCATGCTTGCTCACCGTTCGTTCGGCGTTGTCTTCTCTGATATAATGGGAACTTACATAAAATCCGGCGATTACTGGACACTCGATAATGTTACAGTTGAAATCTTTGTAAAATCTTTAACTGTGCTTGTCTTGTCTCTTATATCCTGCTCAATTTTTATTATGATAAAAGATAAAAAATAAGGAGGTTTTTTCATGCAGAAAATTACAGCCGATAAAATCAGAATTTCAAATACGGGTTCAGGTATGAATGATGCCTTGAACTTGACGGAACATATTGCGGATGTCATGGCTCTGAATAAACGCAACAGGTTTCACGCCAGATTATTAGCCGAAGAATTATTCAGTATGGTCAGGGCAATAACCGGAGAATTCAGCGCGGAGTACTGGCTCGAAGCGGATAACGTCAATAAAACCTTTATCCTTCACCTTGACGCAAAGGCAGAAC
>JAFSQO010000228.1 GCA_017446645.1 Synergistaceae bacterium
CTGCCTTCAGTGTTTATATTTGAAAACAAAGCAGCAGTGATAACGCTTCCGTCAACAGAGAGACTTATTGTGTTATTCTGACCGTCGAAATGTCCTGTGAAGTCATGGTAATTTCCATTAATAGTTACACTGAGATTTGAAGTAAGTTTGTAATATTTTCCTACTTCAATGCCGCTATTATTTCTCGAGCACATAGTCTCAAAATCTTCTGCCGAGTCAATAATATAAGCATCCTCCCAGCTGTCCCCGGAGTGCCCTTCTTCCCAATAATCAGCTCCGGCACACGGCACAGCCATAAGCAAAACAACAAGAACGCACAATAAGAGTTTCTTCATGATAACACAAAATCCTCCTGTAAAAATATTTTGCTGCTAATTTATGTAATGTGGTTAATTGAGATGGGAAAAATAATACCATGAAAAAACGTTGCGTCAAATAATCATGCAAAAATAAAACGGGTTCCTGTGATAATAATAAAATTACCCAGAAACCCATAACGTTATTAATTATTTATCTATTCGTAAATTCGCACTAGAACTTCGCTGCGTTCTGACCTGCAATGCGCCCGAAAATCACGAAATCAGCTACAGCATTACCCCCTAACCTGTTGCCCCCGTGAATGCCTCCGGTAATCTCACCAGCTGCAAAAAGTCCGGGAATTACATCGCCGTTACCCTTGAGTACTCTCGTCTGAGGGTCAATCTTGAGTCCTCCCATAGTGTGATGAATTCCAGCAGTAACTTTAATCGCGTAGAATGGTGCCTTGTCTAACGGATTTGCAAAACTTGTGCGGTTGAAGTCAGGGTCTTTGCGTTCAGCGACGTACTTGTTCCAGTCGTTCATGGTCTTCGCAAATTCTGCTTCCGGGACATCGATAACCTTTGCAAGTGCCTCGTAAGTGTCGCCCTGTAACGTGTAGCCCCGTGAGATATAGCCTTTGATTACGCCTGAAGCATCAGCCATCTTCTGGTCAACTATAAGCCATGAGAACGAGCCTGTCTGGGCAATCTCGGCTGCTGAGACTACATCGCGGGTTCCTGTCTCGTCAATGAATCTCTTGCCCTCTTTGTTCACGAGAATAGCACCGTCGCCCCTGAGTCCTTCTGTGATGAGTGCTGCCGTATCTGCCTGAACTGTAGGGTGAATCTGAATCTGAGCCATGTCAACGACTGCTGCACCAAGTTCCTGAGCCATGACAATACCTTCACCTGTGATGCCAGCTGCGTTTGTGGTCATGAAGCCGTCAAGTTCAGGGTTCAGGATTGCAACGAGTTTCAGATTTGCCCCGAAACCTCCTGCTGCAAGGATTACGGATTTAGCGTTAATCGTAATTTTGTCGCCTTCTGAGGAGTGAGCAATAATTCCGGACGCTGCGCCCTTCTTGTCAGTCATGATTGAGTCTGCGGTTGTCTGAATCATGATAGTGATGTTCTGACGTTCCCTGCACGCTGCCTCAAGTCTGGGGATCATGTAAGCACCAACTGAGACGACTTTCTTGTTATCGTCTAACGGCCTGTGAATTCGTTTTACTGAAGCACCCCCGAAAGCTCCGACTGAGGACAGGTCAATGTTAATAGTTTTGAGCCATTCGATAGCACCTGCTGCGTTCTCTGCAAAGGTCTTGACGAGTTCAGGGTTGTTAATACCATGACCGCCTATTAGTGTATCGAGCTGCATTAATTCGATTGAGTCAAAGTAGCCTTTAGGTTCTTTCTGGAACTCTTCCCACTGAGTTTTCACGATATTTGCAAGTTCACTGATTCGCTCATTATCTGCAAATTTCTCCGCAGCCTTGAGGGTCTTATCAACTCCTGCATTCTCCGTGAATTTATTCTCGTCCTGTTTAGATGTGTGAGCAGCATTCATGCCTCCTGTAGCCCTGACAGAGTTACCGCCGACCATTGCCTGCTTTTCGAGCAAAATTACTTTCTTACCCAAATCAGCAGCAGTGATAGCAGCAACCATTCCTGCACCGCCTGCTCCGACTATAACTATGTCAGTGTCAAGGGTTATATCATGGGCCTCGCGTTTTGCAGCAACAGCCTTGAAATCATCGGGATTGAGACCTGCAGCCACCAGAGCAGCTTCTGTAGCCTTAAGAATTCCTGTAGAGCTTATCGTAGCCCCTGTAATGCCGTCAACATTGATTGCGTTTCTCTCGACCATCTGAGCCGGTAATTTCTCGATAGCCACTGAGCCTATGCCCTGAGTCTCTTTTGGGCCTTGAGCATTGACTGCCGAAATTTTGCCGTCCTTGACCGATACGCTTACAGTGATAGCTCCGGGACCGCCAAAGCCGTCTGCTGTTGCCGTGCCTGTCTTGGTGCCTGCATTCTCGTTTGCATTGATGAAGATGATTCCTGCAATTGCGATTAGCGACACGATTATAAATACACGTTTCTTCATGTTAATCATGATAATATTTAGCCCGATGCAAAAAACATAATAATACTTCACATTTTTTACGTTTTCCTTACTGTTTCATAGAACCCGATACTCTGAAATCAGTGTATCGTTTGTATAGTTCTCCGCAGTCATTACGGGGGCATCGAATCCCCTTAGAGCTTAGGCTATTCAGCTAATCTCTCTAAGTTCAAAGCCGCGTTGA
>JAFSQO010000229.1 GCA_017446645.1 Synergistaceae bacterium
CAGCCAGTTTAGCAGTAATTCCCTTGCAGTTAATGGGCTATTATGTTGCAGTTGCCAGAAAGTTGGACGTTGACAAGCCCCGAAATCTCGCAAAGAGCGTTACAGTAGAGTAGCAGATAACAGTGAGTATGGCTTTTGTCATTACTCACTTTCACACCTTTCACAACGAATAGTCAATAATTTTGCTATTGATTATATTTGACCTGTTGATATAATTCTTACCCGTGAGCTATATGAGCTATATGAAGGGAGAATGATATTTTATCATGCAGAATTTATCACATGACATAGAAATGCACATACTTGAGTTATTAACCGGAGCAGAAGACGAAGATTTTATTGAGGTCAGCCGTAAATCACTCGCAGAAACATTCGGGTGCGTTCCAAGCCAGATTAATTATGTCCTGAGAAGCAGATTTTCACCGGAACAAGGCTACTTAATCGACAGCAGACGAGGGGGCAAAGGCTATATCAGGATATTCAAGATAACTTATGCAACTCCTGAAGAGAAGAGTAATCATATCGAGGAAATAATCGGCGATTCTATTTCTCTGAGAGACGCGCAAAGGGTACTCGAAAAGCTCCAGTCAAGAGAGCTTATTACAGGGCGTGAAAGGCTGTTGGTCGAGATTGCCCTGCGTGAAGTCAATGACAACGGACAAAAGATATTTGGCCTGAATAAATTAACACGCGAGAAGATGCAGGCTGACATGATGAAGAGATTATTGAGCGGGTTAATGCTTGCATAATTTACACGGGAATACACGAGAAAAGACGAGAAGGAGTGAAAAAATTTCATGTGGCAATTCTTCACGGAACGAGGGAAGAAAGTAATTCAGCTGGCTCATCATGAGGCGTTAAATATGGGACATTCAATGGTCGAACCTGAGCACTTATTACTGGGTTTATTGCAGGAAGACGGCGGAGTAGCATGTCAGGCACTCAAGGAATTAGGTGTAAATCCTGAAGATTTGGCTGCCCATATTCGGGAATTAATCGGAGGAAATGCTCAGGACGTTTTGACAAAACCCGTAGACCTCCCTGTAAGTCAAAGAATGAACAAGGCACTGGACTTAGCCGTAAAAGAAGCGAAAAAGATGGGAGTAAATTACGTTGACACCGAACATCTATTACTGGGAATTCTCGCTGATGATTCAGGTCTCATAGTTCAGCAGTTCAAGACAATGGGACTTACCCCGAACGCAGTATTAAAGCAGGTAAATGAGATACTTGCAGGGAAGCCGTCAATGGCGAATATCACTACAATATCGCAGGCTTCATCAGGGCGTGACACAAAGCGCAAAATCCGGGTAAAAACTCCTACGCTTGATAATTTAGGCACTGACTTAACTGAGAGAGCAAGAAACGGTGAACTTGACCCAGTTATAGGCCGTGCTAAAGAAATCAAACGGGTCATGCAGGTACTTTGCAGGCGTACTAAGTCAAATCCCGTCTTAATCGGCGAGCCGGGTGTAGGCAAAACCGCAGTCGTCGAAGGTCTTGCAAGTCAGATAGCTTCCGGAACAGCTCCGGATCCCTTGCAGGACAAGCGAATAGTGCAGCTCAACATGGGCACTCTGGTAGCAGGCACGAAGTACAGGGGCGAATTTGAGGAGAGATTACGCCGTATAGTAAAAGAACTCACGGATAGCAAAGGTGACGTGATTTTATTTGTCGATGAAGTCCACACAATAATCGGAGCCGGTAATGCCGAAGGTGCTACGGACGCTGCAAATATCTTAAAGCCTGAATTGTCACGCGGAGCCTTCCAGCTAATCGGGGCAACCACTCAGGATGAATACAGGAAATACGTAGAACGCGATGCTGCTCTCGAACGGAGATTTCAGCCCATTCAAGTCGATGAACCTGACGTAAATGACGCTGTGTTAATCCTCAAGGGTCTCAAGGACAGGTACGAGTTGCATCATAACGTAATCTTCACTGAGGAGGCTATTGACGCTGCTGCAAAGTTATCATCAAGATATATTCAGGACAGATTTTTGCCGGATAAAGGCATTGACCTGATTGACGAGGCAGGAGCCAGAACACGCTTGCTTGCTCTTGAACCGCCTGAGTACATCCATGACATAGAGAAGAGGCTCGATGAAGTCCGACGCAGGAAGGAAGAAGCCGTTTTGTCCGAAAAATATGAGCTTGCAACGGAACTTAGAGACTCAGAGCACAAAATCTCAGAAGAGTTAGACGAAGCCATCAAAGAATGGAAGGATTCACGGAAGAACGAGAAACACAAAATCACAGCAGAAGACATTGCAACAGTCGTAGCTGAACAAACAGGTGTACCGGTTAAGCAGTTGACCGAAGCAGAGACATCAAGGCTTCTCAAAATGGAAGAGGAAATCTCAAAGCGTCTAATCGGCCAAGATGAAGCCGTAAGTTCAGTAGCAAGGGCAATCAGGCGCGCACGTACAGGACTTAGAGACCCAAGACGGCCAATCGGGAGCTTTCTGTTTATGGGACCAACCGGCGTAGGCAAGACTGAACTGGCTAGGTGTCTGGCTAAATTCCTCTTTGGCAGAGATGA
>JAFSQO010000021.1 GCA_017446645.1 Synergistaceae bacterium
AGACACGGTTCATTTCTCGTCATAACCCGAACGAGTCAATTTCATTTCAGCAAGTTCCATGATGAATAACGCTCCTGAAAGTATAACAGCACTTCCCATTGGAGAGACTCCACGAGAGCGCAAATTTTTGTCCATGTTGAATATTGCCTCGATTCCTGAACTCGTCAACATACCGCCTGACTCGATAACATTTTTTGCTTCGTCCTGAACTTTGATTAACTCCGTTATGCCTCCGTGAGCTGCGAGAGTTGAGTCCTGATTCTCTGCAATGATTTCTATTAGAGTATGAGTGCAGCGTTCCCGAAAATTTAACTGCCCCTGGGTAGCCTTAAGTCTTCGCAATGACTCTACAGCTTTGAGGGTCATAGTATATCCGTGTTCGACTTCTCCCCTGCAGCCTTCGATCCCATATGACAGATAGACCCGTTCGCCGTCAGTGAAAATTTTTTTGCCGCGCAGGTCTTCAAGGGGCCACAAATCCCGCTCAATAAGTCCTTCAGCAAATGACGAAGCAGTCAAGACAAGAGCACCGGGAGTCAGTATCCTGTTCTGAGCAAGCAATCTGCCTGCAGCAGCACTCAAGAGGCCAAGCGATAATATGTGCCCTTTCAGTGAGAGCTTTCCCCGTGATGCCCGCAAGACATCATTGCGCCCTATTCTGCCCGGAGATATCATGATAGTGAATGCATCATCAGGTTTTAATGCTTCACTGTCTGAACCTGCCGAAGCAAGATTAATGAAGCACTGGAATAACGACATTGCAGAATCTATCAGGCATTGATAATCGACTCCGTCAAGTGCATTGTTATCAAGGGGCGTGATTAATCCTGGTTTGGGATATATTGACGCTGTATTTATGATTGACTTCACAGCAAGTTTCGCAGTGTTGAATATATATATTTCGTTCAAGATTTTATAAACACCTCATATTTTACTTTGCAAAATTAAATTTATTGATAAAATTTATTTTACACTCGAAAATTTTTTAAAGGAGGAGATTTTTTTATGCAGCTTACCTTAAAGGGCCTTGCTGATGTTCAGGCGTGGCAGAAGGCAGGGATAAGGCTCCCTAAGAACGACCAGCAGAAGATGAGGGACTTGACCGCAAAGAATCCTGTATGGGTTCACTTCGGTGCAGGCAATATCTTCAGGGGATTCATAGCAGCGTTACAGCAGGATTTACTCGACAAAGGACTTGCTGAGGCAGGTATCATCGCGGCAGAAACTTTTGACTACGACATAATCAAGAAGATTTATGACCCGTTCGATAACTTGACATTAATGGTGACTCTGAGAGCTTCCGGCGAACTCGACAAGAATATCATTGCATCGATAGCTCAGGGGATCAGGGCCGACAGTTCTGACTCAGCTGAATGGGAGAAACTGCGCGCTATCTTCGTAAAGCCTTCTCTCCAGATGATAAGCTACACTATCACAGAAAAAGGCTATGCACTCAGGGACATGAAGGGCGAGTTAATGCCCGTTGTAGTTCAGGACATGAAGGCAGGCCCCGACAAACCCAAGCACGCAATGAGCGTTACGGCTTCGCTTTTACTCGACAGGTTCAGGGCAGGAGCAAAACCTATTGCAGTCGTCAGCATGGATAACTGTTCACACAACGGCGAGAAATTACGCAACTCTGTCCTCGAAGTCGCAAAGGCATGGGTCGACAACTCACTCGTTGACAAAGAATTTTATGCATGGCTCAGTGATGAGTCTCAGGTCAGTTTCCCTTGGAGCATGATTGACAAGATTACCCCAAGACCTGCTGAAATTGTCGAAGAGCAGCTGAAGTCACTCGGAGTCGAGAACATGAGTCCAGTAATCACGAGCCGAAACACCTACATTGCACCGTTCGTGAATGCCGAGGCCCCTCAGTATCTCGTAATCGAGGACAAATTCCCGAATGGCAGACCAGCTCTTGAGAAGGCCGGAGTCTACATGACTGACAGAGATACAGTAAACAAGACGGAACGCATGAAGGTTACAACATGCCTGAATCCTCTGCACACTGCGCTTGCTGTCTACGGCTGTATGCTTGGCTACACAAAGATCGCTGACGAGATGGGCGACCCTGAGCTTAAAAAGTTAGTTGAACTTATCGGCTACAAAGAAGGACTCCCAGTCGTAACTGACCCCAAAATTCTTGACCCTAAGAAATTCATTGACGAAGTTGTAGGCGAGAGATTACCCAACGCATTCTTACCTGACACGCCCCAGAGAATCGCAACTGACACGTCGCAGAAAATTCCCGTAAGATTTGGCGAGACCCTCAAGAGTTACGTTGCTGACAAATCACTCGACATCCATTCATTGACGGCGATACCTCTTGCGCTTGCCGGGTGGCTGCGTTATCTTTCAGGACTTGACGACAAGGGCGAGTCAATGGCAGTGAGTGCTGACCCAATGCTTGAGAATTTGCAGGCGGAACTCAAGAAACCTGACGGCCTGAAGAATATTTTGAGCAACGCAAACATTTTTGGTGTGAACCTTTACGAGGCAGGATTAGCCGACAAAGTAGAGAGTTTATACAGCGAGTTAAGTGCAGGCCCCGGAGCAGTCCGAGCAACACTGAAGAAGTATTTGGCGTAAGAAAAAAATTACCTCCTCGCAGAACTTCACGGGGAGGTGTTAATTTCTTTGATTAATTTAGTTATTGGCTACTTGCTTGAATTTACCAGCAATAGGGTCCTTTTGCTCTTACTTTTGCTCTTGCTGCTTTTACTCTTCTTGCCTTTGCAAATCTTACTGCCTTTTTGCCGACTTTCCTGGGTGCCTTGACGAATTTGGGTGCCGGTTTCTGTGAGCATGAAGAAATGAACTGCATCTCTTTCTCTTTTGCCTGCTCGGCTGCATAATGGGCATCAAGGAACTTCTTTGCTTCAGCATGTCCGCCGCAAGCTGCTGCTCTGAGCCACTTTAAGCCTGCTGTCTCGTTCTGGGCAAGTCCCTCACCGTAGTAAACTTTCTTGCCGAATAAGTACTGGGCTTCTCTGTTGCCGCGTACTGCTGCACGTCTGAGCCACTTTGCTGCCAGGGCATCATTCTTCTCAACGCCTCTGCCCTCGTTGTACATGACTGCTACAAAGAACTGTGCACAGGGATGACCGCAACCTGCTGCCTTTGAGTACCACTTGAAAGCCTCGGCATCATCTTTTGCTACAGAAACACCATGCTCGTAAATATAACCGAGCTTCATCTGAGCTTCAACATCTCCGTAGATTGCCTTCTCCTTGAGGCAACTGAACTGCTCAGGGGACATTGCAAGAGCTGCACCAGCTGTAAGGACGACTAATAAAAACGCAACAGTTAACTTCTTCATAATAAAAAAGCCTCCATGTATTAAATAAATTTTTTTAACTCATGTATCTCTATAATTCTTTATCACAGATAAATATATTTTTTTCCTCGAAAAGCAAATTAAGTATTTTACGCAAATTTATATGCTGCATTTACGTTCTTGCTTTAAGTTCGTTTAGTTGACGTAAACTTTACTTTAACGTTTATATTATGCAAAAATTATTTTGGAAGGGAGAATTTTCTAAATCATGAAAAAGTTATTAGCTGCATCATTACTCGTTGCTCTTTTTGCTGGTGTTTCATTCGCTGAGTCTCAGGTCTTCTTCACAAAGAATATTTCACCTGCAGGACTTATGGCAGTTTATAACGCTCTTGGCCGGGAGGCTTCAGGCAAAGTCGCGGTCAAGCTCAGTACAGGAGAGGCAGGCAACACTCACTATTTATCACCGGAATTAATAGGGGAACTCGTCAAGAAAGTCAACGGAACTATAGTCGAATGCAACACTGCTTACGGCGGTTCGCGTTCAGAGACAGCACTTCACAGACAGGTCATTGAGGATCACGGCTTCAATAAGATTGCAAAAGTCGACATCATGGACGAAGAAGGCGATGTTGAACTTCCTGTAACTGGAGGAAAACACTTAAAGTTTGACGCAGTAGGTTCGCACTTCAAGAATTATGATTTTGTGTTAGTCCTGAGTCACTTCAAGGGCCATGCAATGGGAGGCTTCGGCGGAGCATTAAAGAATATCTCAATCGGAATAGCTTCATCAAGAGGCAAGGTAATTATCCACACGGCAGGCACTAAAGAGTCCGGCTCAATCTGGTATGATAAACAAGATGATTTTCTGGAGTCAATGGCAGAGGCAGCAAAAGCAGTGTCTGACTCGCTCGATAACGGTAAAAGAATCATGTACATCAGCGTCATGAATCACTTAAGCGTTGATTGTGACTGCGACGGAAATCCTGCAGCTCCTGACATGCACGATATTGGCATTCTCGGCTCTCTTGACCCTGTTGCCCTCGACCAGGCTTGCGTTGATTTAGTCTACAAAGCTCCGGACGGTCAGTCATTAATTAACCGTATGGAATCACGTCACGGAATTCACACAGTCGAACACGCAGCAGCAATCGGACTCGGTTCGCGCGAATATAATCTGGTGAGCCTTGATTAAGATTCTTCACAGGGAATTTATTTATCTCTGGTACTATTTCACGTTACAGCTTGAGCAGATTTATTTTTACTGGCTTGCTGGACTTGCAATAGGCTCGTTTGTCTCAGTTTTCGGCAAGAAAAAGATTCATGAGATATTCGCCTCACTCAGCAACAAAAAATTAAGTCTGTTCGGAATAGTTCCTGCGTGCATTCTGGGAATTGCTTCGCCCCTTTGCATGTACGGGACTATTCCTGTGGCTGCTTCGTTCTCAGAAAAGGGAATGAGGGAGGATTGGCTTGCATCGTTCATGATGGCCTCGATTCTCCTGAACCCTCAGCTCATAATCTACAGCACTGCACTTGGCCGGACTGCCTTGCTTGTGAGAATAATCTCGTGCTTCATGTGTGGAATTTGCGCGGGACTTGCTGTGTATGTATATAATTGTAGGACTGCAAAGAGCTTTTTCAACTTTACGGGACTTTATGAGACATCAGACCGAGACACTGACCCGAATTTATTGATTCGCTACGTGAAAAATTTCTGGCGCAACGTCAAAGCTACGGGGTTATATTTTCTGCTGGGAATTTTCTTGACTGCGTTATTTATGCGCTACGTTCCTGCTGAGTCATTCGCAAGATTATTCGGACGCAAAAACGGCTTCGGGGTTCTCATGGCGGCAACTATCGGGGTTCCGCTTTATGCCTGCGGTGGAGGGACTATCCCATTGTTGATTCAGTGGCTTGCTGACGGTATGAGTATGGCATCGGCAAGTGCTTTCATGATTACAGGCCCGGCTACGAAGATTACGAACTTGGGCGCACTGAAGATTGTTCTGGGAGGCTGGAAATTTGCAGCGTATCTTGCCTTTGTAATTATTTATTCACTGATTAATGGCTTTATTGTTGAGCTTCTCACGTGAAAATTTATGGGGAAGCTGTTGGGCCTCCCCTGTAGATTACTGAAAAAATTTGTTGAGTTCTTCCTGAAGCTCTTTGAGTATCTCTCTGGCCTCAGTGCGGTCTTTATCGCTCAGAATTTGAGGATTCCCGTGTGCAAGGGCATCCCTAACATCTTTCAGGGCTTTAAAACGATTCTCCCAGTCTTTAGTGTACTTTTCAGGGTCACTCAAGAACGCCTTGAATAAGGGACAACTCTTCAACCTATATCGTTCCATGATTTTCCCTAGATAGACTATATTTAATGCATCAATTAATCCTAACTTTCCTGAGCTATTTTCGATAATACTCTGTATTACCTGATTTTTCTTCAGCTCCGGAAATTCAATTAGTAATCTTGCTTCAATATCTGTATTTTCACCAAAGCGTTTGGTCAACTCGCTCCTGGTCAAAAATTTCATAGTTGCCTCTGCATTAATTATCGCACCTAACAGCTTAATCTCATCATCTGTCAGAAGCATTAGGTCTTCTTTAGACAACTTGTAATCAGGAGTTACACATCTTGTTGTTGATTCTTTCTTATGCTCTGTATAATCCGTATAATCAGAGTTAGTCAGCATATTGTCTTCCTGTGCTGATTCTTCTTTATCGCTGTCCATTATTTCTATGTTATCAGGATTTAATCTACGGGCATCTTGTGTTCGCTTTACGTCAAGATTTCTATTTCTATCCAAATAATCTTTCAAACCGACACGTTGATAGTTATTTACTAGGTCTTCCTGCTTCGGTGTCAATTTCTCCTCTACTATTTCGCGTACCTTTAATTGTTCTTCTTGTTCTTCGGAAAATGTAGCAAATATATCCTCAATCTGGTCCTTAACCTGTCCCTTCTTATATTTCCAAGTTGTAAATGACACGGGTAGCGACATATCATCATTCTTGTACAGCCTATTGTCCATTAAGAATGCCTTTGATTTTGCATCGCTAACGTTATCAAGATTGAACGTGTATTCAGAACCGTCAGATTGCCTTAATATCTTACCCTGTGGCAGATTAGCATTAGGTAAAAAACGTATTATTCTTCCTTCTTCAGTACGGGCAGAGCGAATTTCATCTGCCTGCAGTCTATTTTGTTCAGTACGGTAGACCCTAAACGTAACTACAGGTCTTTTGCCTAGAAATAACTTTCTGCGCACCTCTTTATCAAACACTTGGGCAAAATGAAAGAATAACGTACTATCATAGTGTTCAGGGCATTCGATACGGCCAGTCAACTTTGATTCATCGAAATCTTTTATCTTTCCTGTGAATTCTTTCATACAAACTTTTTCTTTTTCTATTGCTGTATTTAATTCTTCAATTATTTTTTCGGATTCACTGATAATATCTTTGTCTTGTTCCTGACCTTCAAGCCAGCTTCTTAATTTTTCGACGTTTTCAGGTGAGAATAAATTCTCCTCATTCCATGAGTCAAGTTCATAGCCCAATTTGTCCCATGATAAGGCCATACAGTATTCAAAAAATAATTTCCGTTCATCTTCAGGCTGTTTCATGTCATTTATTACGTTGTCTATTACCCATAACAATATGGAAGTTAATTTTCTGGCTTCACTCAAAGTCATAAGACGGGCAAAATCATCACGAGTCAATTTCTGTGCTTGCAAGTTTGCGAGAATACAACATACTGCATACAAAGCTAATTCTTCTGAATAGTTATTAGATTTTTCATTTCCATATGAAGCGATAAATGCGCCATTGAAGTCGCCGCAAGACTTATAAATCTTTACGCTATCCTTCATTTTTCCGGTTATGTAAAGCACGAATGCATGAACTTGTGCTGCCAAAATACTATCTTTGTGTTTATCGTAAAGCTGCTTCGATGATCTCAATATTTCCTGCATCCTATCACTGGAGCCACGAACAGCCTCATGTTCTACTGCCTTGTCATACTCCGAAAGTATCCTGCTGACTTCGTACCATAATTCATCTGAGTTAGCCTTGTCAGGTTTGAAGCCGCGTACGTATTCAGCATTAATTTCTCTGATGCTGTCAAGAAATTTATTCATGCCATCGATATGAGTTGTCAGCGTAGTAACATAATTATGCAGCCGTATTTTAATGCAGTCATCTTCATAGCTCAAAAGGATACCTGAAAATTTTTCACTCTTATCTGAAAATGTAATTTTAACGTTCTGGTTGATGTGGGACTTTAAATATTCATTTTGCACAGGTAAGTCACCTCCGCTTAATTATTAATTTATGTGGAAAATATTAGCAAATTAATTTACCGTCTGCAAGTTTTTTCACAACCACGATAAAAGACCGCTGACAAAAGATTTTGCACCCTCCCATGCCTTTTTCACAGTATCTACTATAGGTTTCACTACATGTTCAACGACAACACGGCGAACTTTCTGATAACCTGTTACTACTGCAGTACCAAAACTCGAACCTGCCATGTAACCAATCGTCCCGCCAACGAATCCCCCGACAGCAGCTCCGGCAGGGCCAAGACATGCAAGAGCTTTTGCACCTATTGCTGCTCCCTTTGCTGCAGCAGTTAAGCCATTAACTGACGAAACAGTAACCTGCTCTACCTTCTCAAGACCTTCAAGAGGAGTAAGCTCACCGGAAGCAACTTTGCCCATTACCTTCACATTTTCGACAGCAACAAAGGCTACTGTCGTGAACACGTCCGCCGGAGTCCC
>JAFSQO010000230.1 GCA_017446645.1 Synergistaceae bacterium
GAGTGATTATAAATCTCGTTAGGGTTGCCAATCTGTTCGATTAATCCCTTGTTGAAGACAGCAATACAATCCGAGAGAGTCAAAGCCTCTTCCTGGTCATGGGTAACGTAAATAGTAGTAATTCCGAATTCACGCTGCATCTTCTTTAACTCGTTGCGCAACTGGACTCTTAATTTTGCATCGAGATTGCTCAACGGTTCGTCCATGCAGATTATCGCAGGATTTGTAACGAGTGCCCTTGCTATTGCGACTCTCTGCTGCTGGCCTCCTGAAAGCTGACTGACTGCCTTAGCTAACTGCTCGCTGGACAAGTCAACTTTGCCTGCTATCTCCCTGACTCTTTTATCGATTTCGGATTTACCCAGCTTCTTAATCTTGAGTCCGAATGCAATATTATCATATACAGTCATAGTCGGGAAAAGTGCATATGACTGAAAGACTATGCCAATGTTGCGCTTCTCTATCGGCACGTGGGTAATGTCATCGCCCTTCATCAGGACAGTGCCGGAGCTTGGTTCAATGAAGCCCGTTATCGTCCGCAATGTCGTAGTTTTCCCGCAGCCAGAAGGTCCCAGGAACGTGAAGAACTCTCCTTCTTTGACGTGAACGTTGATGTCATGGAGAGCTTCAAACTCACCGAACTTGACGAAAATGTTGTTAAGCCTAATCAAGATTTATTTACCTCCTTATTACATGGAAACACCATATACTAAATCGGGCAGCCATAAGACAGCCTGAGGAAAGAATATCATAAACACTACTACAAGAATTACGGCTATATAGAACGCAATCCCGTACTTCACAGTCTCTTGAATCGAGCAGCCCATAATGTCGCTCACTGCATAAAGTCCTGTCCCTACCGGCGGAGTCATGACTCCAAACGTT
This sequence comes from Synergistaceae bacterium, assembly GCA_017446645.1. GTDB lineage: Bacteria > Synergistota > Synergistia > Synergistales > Aminobacteriaceae > JAFUXM01. The sequence continues at coordinate 886 of JAFSQO010000230.1, forward strand.
ACAGTCGTCATCATAATCATGCCGAATACTACAGGGTCAACGCCGACTCTCTGCATTACGGGTAATAGAATCGGTGTGAGAATCAAAGCAATAACTGTAGTTTCCATGAAGCAGCCGCACAGAAGCAGGAATAACACAACAAGGAATAATAACAGCGTTGAATTATTCGTAACAGAGACAAGAGCCGAAGCAATTGCAGTAGTCAGATTATCGAAGACTATCCCGTAGCCAAAGACTCCTGAGAAGCAAAGAATTATAGTAATGACCGTTATATCCTTCACTGAGTCTTTAAGAGTCTGAATCAGAACCGGCCAAGTCAATTCGCGGTAAATCACAGTCCCTACAAAGACAGCATATGCACAGGCAAAAGCTCCTGACTCAGAAGGACTCATGATCCCAAAACGAATCAAGACGATTAATAACACCGGGAATAACAACGCCCATATTGACGAGAGAAGTTCGCGGCCAATTTCTGCAAGAGTCGCGGGCTTATCATGTTCAGGTTTGTAGCCGAGCTTACGGGCCGATATAGTTGTAGCTGCCATCAGCAAAACCATCATCAGGAGTCCTGGAACCCAGCCAGCCATGAAGAGCCTGCCTATTGAGACCTCGCCGACAGTTCCGTAAATGATTAATCCCATTGAAGGCGGAATTGTTGCGACGATTAAGCCCGACAAGCCATTAACAGCAGCGGACCAGCCTTTAGCATAGCCCAATCTAGTCATCTCCGGGCCTAGAATTCGAGTCTCCATAGCAGCATCAGCGACGGCAGAACCTGAGACTCCTCCCATTAGGGTCGACAGGACGCAGGAGACTTGGCCGATATTTCCGTACATGTGGCCGGTCAAGACATTTGCAAGACGCATGAGTCTTCGCGTTATTCCTGTAGCGTTCATTAAATTCCCTGCAAGAATAAAGAGTGGTATAGCAAGCATTGTGAAGCTCTGAGTAGTCGAAATAGATTTCTGAACGAGAATGCTCATCGGGAGGCCCTTAATTATGAAGAAGGCAAAACCCGAAATTCCGATTGCAAAAGCTACTGGCATTCCCAGAATCAAGAATACAAGAAAGATAATTATTGCAGTTCCCATTTATTTTTTCCCCCATTCTGAAGCCGGAGTCTTTATCGAGTTAATCAAATTTATTGCAGTGTTTATGAACATCAGGCAAGCTCCAACAGGAACGCATGAAGTTACCCATGCATAAGAAATATTCAGGGTCGTAATCATTCGCCGTGAGTAGCCTTTAGCATATTGAAAGCCGTAAATGACAAGTGCAGCCAGGAACACGAGAATAATTAACTTGAAAACGATGTCAAGGGTTTTCTGTAAAATCACGGGGAACATCTTGACAAATAAGTCAACACCGATTAGTCCCGTAGTTCTTATAGCAATATCGCCGCCGAGAAAGCACATCCATGCAAACATGACAAGAGCAGCGTCCTGTGCCCAGTTAATCGGATAGCCGAATGTTCGGGTCAACGCAGCAATGAATACCAGCAAGGTTATTCCGGCAAGCAATAATAATGCAAGCCATTGTTCAAAGTCGCAAAATTTTTCGTAGAATTTTCTCATTAAACACATATCCCTTTCGTGTACAAAAAAAGCGAGGGTTTTACCTCCCCCGCTGTAATGTCATGAAAAATTAGAGTCCTGCTTCCTCGTAGATTGCCTTGCGTAAGTTCGTCCAGCCGAGTTCTTCGTATGCAGCAGCAGCAGCCTTCTTGAATTCCTCTTTGTCAACGTGAGTTATAGTCATGCCGTTATCGATTAAGACCTTCTCTAAATCCGCCTGGGCAGCTTCGATCTCGCGCGCGTTCTTGATTCCGTTGTTGTAGCAGGCTTCGAGAATTATATTCTTGTATTCGTCAGGGAGCTGCTTGAACCATGCCTCACCGCAAATTAAGCAGTTGAATAAATTAATATGCTCGGTCTTGGCTACGTATTTGCAGACTTCGTAAATGTGAGTCGACACTGCTGAAGTATATTGCACTTCACATGCGTCAATCATCTTAGTCTGAATAGCATTGTAGACTTCTGACCATGCAATATTGTAGGGAGTTGCGCCCATTGCCTTAATCGATGCATTATAGGGTGCTGCACTGGGGGTTCTGGTGACTACGCCCTTAAGGTCAGCAGGAGACTTGACTTCTTTGTTCTGCATGAAGCTCCTTGCTCCGTCATAATAGTTGAAGCATAAGACTCGAATTCCCTGATTGACGAGTTCTTCAGTCCATTTCTTGAACGTTGCAGTGTTTATGACTTTGAGTCCTGCGTCATAATTATCAACGAAGTAAGCCATGTTGAATATCCCGATGTCATTCACGTAATTTGACATTCTGCCCGCATCGCTCAAAACTGCAATGCCTATGCCTGCAATGGCCTGGTCAATCATGTCCTCTTCGCCGCCTAACTGTGATGAAGGGTAAATCGTAACCTTGACTTCGCCGTTGGTCTTGGTATTGATTTCGTCCGCAGCTGCCTGAAGACCTGCGTAAATCATTGACGTTTCAGTCTGAGTCGTGGAAATACGAAGCTCAAATGCTGCAAAGGAGCTTGAGCATAACACAAGAGCCATGACAAGGGCTAATGATACCGCAAAAAGTTTCTTCATGATAAAAATCCTCCTGTTAAAAATAAAACTTTGAGATTTGAATAGTTAGTAAGTAAATTTTACCGCAAAATTTTCTCTGTGTATTATGTAAAATTCTTGACTTGTAACTTGTAATTTAAAATTTCTTGCTGTAAAATC
>JAFSQO010000231.1 GCA_017446645.1 Synergistaceae bacterium
AATAAGAAAAAAAAAAAAAACAGGAGAGATTTTGAATCTCCCCTGTAAAATTTGCTAGCTGTCTTTACGAACTTTCAAGATTAATCCTGCAAGACCGATTAACGTTAATGCACCGAATCCCATTTCACAGCCGCCGCCAGATGAACCCGGACCTCTGACTTCAGGCGTATCTGGTGTATCTGGTGTATCTGGTGTATCAGGCGTATCTGGTGTATCTGGTTCGCTTTCCTTGCTGTTAGCTATTTCCGCAAGCACTGAAGCCGCATGAAGTTCAGGTACATAAATCTCAAAGCCTGCACCGTTCAAAAAGTTTATTGCTTCAGGTTTCAAGTTCATCATGAATGTTACTGTCGAATGAGGAACAAGTGAGAACCTGTGTGTCGAGAACATGCTTTCTATCTCTTCCTGCACAGGATAATCACGTTCTGCTACCTGATCAATTACTCCGGGTTTAAGGTTGCAGCCGTTAAGATACACTTCAGGATAAAATTCATCTCCGTCATATGTTACCGTGCATTCCGCCTGCACTACTGTATCAGGGCTTATGTCAGCAATCGCCGCAAGCAGCCACATTGCCTCAATAAAATCTACGACATCTTTATCAGACCCTTGACCCTCTATTGCAATATCTACTTTAATGCTGCCGGATCTGTCTATTATCTCAGCAGCAGGTCTCACTTCTTCTCCGTCTGCTTCCTGACTCTTTGCGTATACTGCACTGTACAGTACTCCGTCTGAGTGTTCGGGGTTATACATTCCTGCCTTGATTTCAGACTTAACTTTTGCTTTTGCCTCAAGGTCTTCCTTAGAGATCACGTTGAAATTGAAGTAGCCTTCATTGTTTCCGCCAACATCTGACACTGTGCCGTCAGCATTAAGCCTCGACTCGTGAACTTCCTCAAGCCCATGCTCAGGGTGCTCTGGGTCCGGTGGGTCTATCTGTGCGAAGAAAAGATAACTTCCTGTCTTCATATCCACCGGTACTGTCCATGTGAATGTTGCCCAGCCCTTATTGTCTCCCCAGCCGTTTAAGCTCATCGATACTGTACCGATTTCCGTCAGAAGGCCCAACGTGCTGTTAGGATTGTAGACATCAAAATGATCTTCCTTCTGCCTGTCCGCGTTCGCATATGAGAGCTTCACATTAAAGCTGCCGGTTTCCCTGAAGCTCGCATTGTATACAGGAACTTTTATCTCGTAGGTCAGTCCTGCAACGAAATCAATATCCGAATATAAATCAAGTGCCGGAATACGGAATCTAAGACCGCGCATAAGCATTGCCGCAGCGTTATTAGTGGTTGCCCTGAAAGTCGCCCCATTCCTTACCCACTTTCTTGGAAGAACTAATGCAGGGTCAGGAAGTTTTCTGTATCTGCTGTCGTCGCCCCACAAAGGCGAAAGAAGCCGCTGCTGAGGACTGTCGTAAAGCTGAACCGCATGTGCAACCTTCAATGTACCCTCACGAGCTATGAACGGCATACTCGAAATCATATAGCCTGCATCCTCACCGGGTATTGTGCTTCTGCCGTAAAGATCAATATCTATCTTCTCAGTAGTTGCAAAGCTCTTGCTGAACGTCTCACTGTGCGTTGATGAATCAGGGATATTTTCTTCTTCAAACGGTTCATCTGCTCCGAACCACCCTGCTACTGTGTTGATTATTGCTTTAGCTCCTGATATTGTCTTCGTAAGCTCGCTGGGCTCCGTCTTGTCGTTATAGCCCTGTGATGACACTTTTGACTGCGTTATCTGAACTGACCTTGAGCTATCGTTGCCTTTTGACCACGCTTTCCATTCTTCATCGGCAAGTTTACCCTTATCGTTATAGCCCTCTATACCGTCAAGTGATGAAGGATACGAGAATAAATTTCCCTCTTCATGTCTGGCCTGATAGGTGTTCGTGCTGTCCTGATCCGCATCCACTTTTGTGGCAGTGTCATAAAGCGTGAACGTCATGTAATGCTCCGTATTGTCGGGGTCAATATCGTGGCTTGAATAGTCCGCTTGAGGCCCAAGTTTATACCATGAAGGAAGCGGCTTATTCAGAATCTTGTAACGCCATATATGCTGTTGTGCTGTGTAGGCGGAAAAAGTATCCCATATAAGTGCCTGAGTCTTACTCGACGTAATTACATTATTAGCTTCCTCAGTCGATGATTCCGTTACATTGTCAATCTTAGTCGTAACGAAATCAAGAATACTGCTGTACATCTGTCCTGCTGCCTTGATACGCTCATCAAAATTTCCGGCGATATTTGCCTGCGTCGCCCTGAATTTCAGATAGCCCTGCACATAAGGCCCTACATCACCGAGTTCTGATATAGTTTCCGTTGTGGATGCAGTATTGAATGTAACCGTGTTTGACGTGTCTGTTTCATTAACTTTCGTGTAGGTTACGCTCATTTTTCCGTTGCCCTCATCCCCTGCAAATCCGCTGAATGTGTAGTTTTGCGGGTTTTGCGTGAGTTGGCCGTTCACATCTACGTTATCGACATGATAAGGGATAGCCTGAAGAACTGTTACGTAGGTAGTATCAATATCATCGATAGTGTGATAGGGCTTGCCGAGCATGAGAACTTCATTCGCAAAGTCTGACGTTATCAGCGCGCCCCTTCTGCCCTCGCTGGAATCTTCATAGTTGAATACGGTTTTTGTGTCTCCGAAGCCTGCAAAATCTCCAGCACTATCTAACTTTGTCGGAATAACATATACGCTGCTCCTGCTGGAATTGACATGACTGATTGCAACGTCCTCAGCAAGTTTA
>JAFSQO010000232.1 GCA_017446645.1 Synergistaceae bacterium
TTGCAGACTCGAAGCTCCCAGAGTTTTCGCAGCGTCATAAAATGACCGGTCAATGTTTCGTATTCCCGTCATTGTTGCAATAGTTAGAGAGTACCAGACTCCCAACGCTATAATGAAGACAGCCCCGCTGAAGAGACTGGCAGCTATGACCATCACAATCGGAATCCATGTCGGAGAGGGAATGGCTCCAAGTAATTTCATAAATGGGGAAATCCAATAGTCAGCCGTCTTGCTGCAACCGCAGGCTATACCAGTAAAGAGTCCCAGTAATGCCCCTGTGAAATAGCCTGAGAATAAGAGCTTGAGTGAGTTATATGTACAGTCGAGCAAGTAAACCCTGTCCTGCCACATTGCGTTTAAAATCTGGTCAGTCCATGTGAAGTAAGGCAGAACGAGTTTACCTGTCTTGAGAGTCAAATAGTCGTAGAGAGCAAGCAAGACAAACACGAATGCATAAAACGGAGCTTTGTAACGCAGGGTGTAAAAAACTTTTCGGCTGAATAGTGAAGTTGTAAAGAATGCTCCTGCAATCGCGATTAATACGAGCAAGAAATACGTGTATGTTGATGTTGAGCTATTGCCCTTGAGGTTAGGAACGAGCAAATACTCAGCCAACGCAAGACAGCCAAAGATTGCTGGCATTGAGCAAATTAGGTAATCGCAAAATATCCTTGCCGGAGTCCTTGGCCTGCTTTCGAGTTCTGCGAGTCTCTCACGCGTCAGGTGACTCAAGACATCAGAGTCAGATGATTTATTGTTCATGTAAAAAAACTTTTCTCCTGTTAATTAATTAGTCATCGTGAATTTTTCTTTATGCTACGAAGAAATTATTAATCTTGCAATAACGAATTGACTCATTTATTCAGTCCCCCATTTGCTCCAGCGTTTCAGCTCGTATTGCTTAACGTCTCCTGATTCTATCTCACTGATAACGTCATCGATTCGCTTCAGCAATTTTTCTTTATGCTCCGGGATTTTGCCTTTGACGGGAAACAAATTAGTCTTGTGAGTAGCGTCCCATATCGTATTGATTTCGAGTCCCGCAAGAATCTCCCGGCCTTCTTTCAGGGCTTCGAGGGGGTGCATTCTCCTGAACTCGTGAGATTTTACGCGTTCAATTAGTGCTGCTCCCCTAAATAGCACGAGAGTTACGACTGTTAGCTCAAATGGGTTTGCCTGATTGAGAAGTCTAGCGGTTTCAGTGACGTGGCTCTCTGACATGTCAAGACCTCCGAGACCCAGCATTATGTAGCACGAGTATTTTATTTGTGAGTCGTCAAGTGCCTTCATTGATTCAAGATTCTGTGCTGCCGTTACGCCTTTGTTCTGGAAAGCTAATACTTCATCGCTGCCTGACTCAATGCCGATACATAATCTATCAAAGCCTGCCGAGTGTAAAGTCCTTAACTCTTCATGACTCTTTCTGGTTATGTCATCAGCCCTTGAGAAGCATGAAATGTATTCGCACTCTGGGAAATTTTTGTGAATCATGTCAGCAACCGCCAATAATTTTTCGGTGTTCAAGACAAAGGGATTTCCCCCAGCCAGCAA
>JAFSQO010000233.1 GCA_017446645.1 Synergistaceae bacterium
ACAAACATAATGATAGTAGGAGTAGGCGGTCAGGGCAGTGTCTTAGCAAGCAAATTACTCGGACACCTGTTGACGGCTATGAACTACGACGTGAAAGTCTCAGAAGTCCACGGAATGAGCCAGCGGGGAGGCAGTGTAGTTACTTACGTTAGATACGGCGATAAAGTCTACTCCCCAGTGATAGACAAGGGAGAAGCTGATTTTATCGTATCGTTTGAGCTTCTCGAAGCAGCCCGAAATATCGAATTTCTGAAACCCGGCGGCCAGATAGTAACATCAATTCAGCAGATTGACCCAATGCCGGTCTTGACAGGAGCGATGACCTACCCGGAAGACTTATTAGGGAAAATGCGCGCTCTTAGTGTGAAAGTCGATGCTGTGGATTGCCTTAAACTCGCACGAGAAGCAGGCAGCATTAAATCCGTAAATCTTGTCTTGTTGGGAAGACTTAGCCATTACTTCCCTGAGATTAATAACGAGAAGTGGCACGAAGCAATAACAGCATGTGTACCGGCCAAATTCTTAGAGCTAAATATTAAGGCGTTTGAACTGGGTCAACAGCACGGACAGTAAATGCAGTAATATAAAATTTTGCAGTAAAGAAGGAATTTTTTAGTGAAATATTTTCAACCGGAAATAGAAACAATGTCCCGCGAGAAAATCCGCGAACTTCAGAACGAGAGATTACTCAAGCAGGTTCGCCACGTCTGGGATAATGTTGCGTATTATAAGGCAAAAATGCAGGAGAAAGGGCTTTCACCTGATGATATAAAGTCCATTGATGACTTGTACAAACTGCCATTCCTTACGAAAGATGATTTGCGAAAGGCATATCCATACGGCTTAATGGGAAAACCCCTCAAGGACTGCGTGAGAATTCAGTCAACATCAGGCACTACAGGTCAGCGTGTCGTAGCTTTTTACACTATGCATGACATAAAAATCTGGGAGACCATGTGCGCCCGTGCAATCGTAGCTGCTGGAGGCTCCCCTGAAGATGTAGTCCAGGTCTCGTATGGTTATGGCTTGTTCACCGGCGGCCCAGGACTTAACGGCGGAAGTCATATGCTAGGCTCTCTCACAATCCCGGCCTCAAGCGGAAATACTGACAGGCAAATCATGTTCATCAAGGACTTGCAGGCTACTATACTTTGCTGTACCCCAAGTTATGCTGCATTTATCGGCGAACGCATGAAAGAGATGGGCATGACTCCCGACGACATCCCGTTAAAAGCAGGTATATTCGGAGCTGAGGCATGGAGCGAAGAAATGCGCCGTGACATTGAGGCCACTATGGGAATTAAAGCATATGACATTTACGGCCTTACTGAACTTTGCGGTCCCGGTGTCTCGTTTGAATGCTCTGAACAAAGGGGAATGCATATCAATGAGGATTACTTTATCCCTGAGATAATTGACCCTAAGACCGGCGAAGTCTTACCAGAAGGCAGTTTGGGCGAGCTTGTCTTCACTACCCTCGATAAAGAAGCCTTCCCCCTGCTGCGTTACAGAACCCGTGACATTACAACTTTGACTCATGAAAAATGCTCATGCGGACGGACTCATGTAAGAATGACGAAGTTAAGAGGCAGAAGCGATGACATGCTGATAATCAGGGGCGTTAACGTCTTCCCAAGCCAGATTGAGACGGTCTTAATCAATCAGGGTTACGGCTCAAATTACCAGATAATCGTAGACAGGGTAAACAACACCGATACACTTGACGTAAGGGTTGAGATGACACCGGAGAAATTCACGGATAACCTCGGCGAAATCAACAAGATGCAGGCAATGCTCGTTGACGGCTTGCGCTCAATGCTTGGACTTAAGGCAAAAGTTACACTAGTTGCCCCGAAGACTATAGCACGCAGTGAGGGCAAGGCAGTTCGTGTCATAGATAAGCGTAAAATCTAGTGAGGAGTGATAATTATGAGCGTTAAACAAATTTCCGTCTTTCTCGAAAATCGTCCGGGCTGTCTTCACGAGATGACTAAGGCCCTTGCTGACAAGAATATAGACCTGAGAGGGCTTTCACTTGCAGAAACCAGCGATTTCGGCATAGTAAGGCTCATAGTCGATGACGTTAAAGGCACCTCTGAAGTCCTGAACGATTCGGGCTTTGTAGCAAGCTTGACTGACGTTATTGCTGTCGAAGTTCCCAATGTACCCGGAGGCTTGAATAAAGTTCTGGAAATACTGCACGGGGCAAATATCAATGTCGAATACATGTACGCAATCTTAGGCAACAAGACCTCGCAGACCGCATACATGATTTTCAGGGTCAATGACACCAAGAAAGCCTCAGAAGCCCTGAAAGCCTCGAACATAAAGATAATGGACAGTGAGGAACTCTCAGCTTTATAAAG
>JAFSQO010000234.1 GCA_017446645.1 Synergistaceae bacterium
AAGTCCGGAAAGTGGGCCTTGCTCCAGTTCAGCGCGACGGAGTAGATTACGAGTTCACCGTTGTATTTGACTTAAGCATGGAACACACCGTTACGGTCTCGAAAGACAGGACGAGCTTATTTGACAAGCAAGTTTTTGAAATCACCCCTGAGACCGGCAAAATATTAAGCGACTGGCTCAACACCGGCTCAGAACCCGCCTTAACTGCTCAGGACATCAGAAGCAGCATAAACAGGCTGTACTATAAATATCTGGAACTTTTCGGCAATGACCAGGGGCTTGCTCAGGCAGCAATGCAGAACGTAACTGACGGCAAGGCTTCCAAAGACTGGACTGAAGAGGACATCAAGAACCTGACCGAAGACCTTAAGTTACGGAGCCTGAAGCTTGGAGAATCAGAAGACATCCTGCTTCAGACTCAAGACGCATAGATAATCAGATAATCTAATCAGTGGCTAGTGAATAAAAATTATACCCGCTACCCGCTACTAAACACTATTCACTGTTTCTTCACTCGTAGATTTCCATTGAGTGGACGTGTTTCATGACAGCATCACGGGTTGCAGATGCCAGGATTCCCCCGTAGGTTCTCTCACCGTAATAAAAGCCGCTGTAACGTGAGTAGCCGCCGGAGATTTCGCGGGTCCCTTGTCCTTCTTGACTCGCTGCGTAGACTATTTCGCCCGTGGTGTTGTCGATTATTCGCAGGTCCAGGGTAACGTATGCAGTCTTCGCCTTCGTCCTGCCTCCGATTATGCGGGGATTTCTGCCTGCCCTCTCGTAGAATTCATATACTGTAACAGAGCCTGTCATGGTGTACTGTGCGCCTTTGATTTTGCCGACTCTGGGTGCCGTGTCGGGGTCTATGAGACCTGATTGTCCTAGCTTTATTTCGTCAGCCAGATAATCAAGTCTTTCGCGTTCGAGCAAGTTAAACATTCATGTCCTGCTGAGTTCTGTAGTCATCATGTCAGTTATTGCGTCAACAGGGACATTCGGCAGGTCAGTCTTATTCGTGAAAGGCCGTATTGCAAGGCGCGGGGCTGCAAGGGCTTCACATGAAAGCACTGCTAGAACGATAAATACTGCGAGAAAAATTTTGCGTGTCATTACAGAAATTCACTCCTTAAAAGTTTTTGTGATATTATACGAAAATTATAATCAAAAATAAAAATAAACATAAACCTGAAAGGGCGTGAAAAATATGGCAGCAATCGCAGTAGTAGGTTCGTTAAATATCGACCTCGTTATGAGAGCACCTCATTGTCCCAAAAAAGGCGAGACCATGATAGGCGGTCCGTTTGGAATGGCTGGAGGAGGTAAAGGCTCTAATCAGGCACTCGCAGCAGCAAGGCTAAATGCTTCTGCATATATTATAGGCTGTGTCGGAGATGATGATTTCGGCAGGCGGTTACGTTCTTTATTAATCGAAAACGGCGTAGACTGTTCACATCTTCAGACCAGAAAAGAAGCAGCAACAGGTACGGCATTAATTGCAGTAACGCATGAGGGCGAGAACGCAATAATACTCTCGCCAGGAGCAAATTCTTTACTCGATGAACAGGCAATCTCAGACGCAAAAGATATATTCATGAAGTCAGACTGCGCTTTGTTCCAAATGGAAAGCCCGCCTTTTACAGTGGCAGCAGGACTCAAACTCGCAAGGCAATCAGGATGCAGGACTTTCTTATCCGCTGAACCTCCATTCTCGTTGCCAAGGGAGTCATGGACAAACATTGACTATATGATTCTAAATGAAAGGGCATTGGGTTTTTACGCAGGTCACAAATCTCAGCAAAAATCTTCGTCCTCGTCCTCGATAACTGCAATGGCCCACGAAATATTAAAGCGCGGAGTCAAGAATCTTGTCGTAACTCAAAGTGCAAAAGGCGGAATGATCTTCATAAACAATGGGGATCATTTTTCTTTTGATGCCTTCAATATCAGAGCCGTAGATAACACCGGAGCCAGAGATGCTTTCTGCTCAGGGTTCTGCATTGCTCTCACTGAAGGACAGCCTGTGAAGCGCGCTGCAAAATTTGCATCTGCCTGCGGAGCCTTAGCCTGCACTAAGATCGGTGCTCACCCTTCACTGCCATGGCGGCATCAGGTAGGGGCATTATTGGGTGAAGCTGCTGATGACGAGTACGAATTATGAATAAATGAATTATAAAATTTTTTCAGGAGGTCTTGTATTTTGGAAGGCTATACTTATCTGTTAAGCCTATGCGTTATTTTATTGTCAACGAAAATTTTTAGCATTCTTTCAAGACGCGCCCAGCTGCCTCAGGTAGTCGGAGCTTTGATGGCAGGTTTATTCTTCGGGCCTGCAGTTCTGGGAGCAATTACTAATTCATTTTTCGGGGTAGAGTTTTGCCTGAAACCCAGCTTGCTTTTAAACCGAATGGCAGAGCTTGGCGTTATAGTAATCATGTTCACAGCAGGAATGGAGACGAACATTGAAGAGTTAAGGGCCTCTGGTAAAGTCGGCTTCGTCGTAGCTTTGGCAGGTGTCCTTCTGCCCTTGGGAATGGGTGCGGGCATGATGTACTGCTTTAACAGCAAGATAAGTCTTGAATCAGCTGTATTTGTCGGAGCTGTCCTAACTGCAACTTCTGTGTCTATTACTGTCGAGACCCTGAAAGAACTCGGCAAGATGTCAACGAAAGTCGGCAACACTATATTAGCAGCAGCACTGATAGACGATATTCTGGGCTTAATCTGCCTGACGATAATAACTGGCTTCGGCGGTGAAGACGTAAATTTAGGTCTTGTACTCATCAAGATAGTATGCTTCTTTATGTTCGTAGGAGCTGCCGGCATAGTTTACTATAAATATATGTCATGGTCTGACAGAGTCCAGGCTGAGAGAAATCTGCGTCGTTATCCCGTCATAGGCTTTGCATTTTGCTTCTTTATGGCCTGGGCAGCAGAAACACTTTTCGGAGTAGCTGATATAATCGGGGCTTTCGCAGCCGGAATGATTATAGCGTTATCACCAAAAGGGACTTATGTTGCCAGCAAGTTCGATACTATTTCGTATTTGTTATTGACCCCGATATTTTTCGCGAATATTGGCCTTGAGGTCGAATTGCCTTCAATGTCATATGAACTCGTAATCTTCACTGTTGTACTTGTCTTAGTCAGCATAGTCTCAAAACTCATTGGCTGCGGAATTGGTGCAAGGCTCTGCAAACTCAATAGCCGTCAAAGCTACCAGATAGGGCTTGGCATGGTCTGCAGAGGTGAGGTTGCCCTTATCGTAGCGAAAAAGGGAATGGCCATGAACTTAATTTCAGGTGATGATTTAGGGCCTATTATCATCATGATCATTGTCTGCACTATACTTACTCCGATTTTCCTGAAACGTGCCTTTGAAGGCCATGATGACATTGCAGGTAACACTATCTTTGAAGATAATTTCATGATTGCAGACCAGGCGGACGAGATCGCAGAAGATATTTTCGAGAGAAAGTTATTGCTGGACATGAGAAAGCAGCAATATATAGCATAATAATTAGCGGGTAGTGGGAGGGTTTATGATTTTCCACTATCCACTATAATTTTTACGATAAATTATTTCTCGTGAAGTTCATATAGACGATTAACGAGACAACAGCCATCATTACATCAGCTATAACTTGGGTCCAGACTATACCGTACATTCCGAATATGTAATTCAGGATAAATAATAACGGAATGTTAAACACTATCCAGCGTGCCGAACCCAGAGCTAAGGCCCTGCCTCCCATGCCGACTGCCTGAAAGAAATTCACTAAGTGAAAGCACATAAACATGAATGGTGTCGCCAGAGTCCTCGCCCTCAAAAAGTTCGTCCCAAGTTCGACAGTCTGGGCATCATCAATGAAGATTCTCATTATGTCAGCTGCAAATACTTCATACAAGGCAACACTCACGAAGCCTATAACAAGTCCTACGAGTCTCGAAAAATTCACGGCCTCACGCATCCTGGCAAAATTCCCTGACGAGTAATTATAGCCTGCAAGAGGCATCATTCCCTGACAAATCCCAATGCCTACATTAAGGGGCAGCCTCTCAGCCTTCAGGACAATCCCAATGGCAGCAAGGGGTATATCACCGTAAAGTGAAGCAAGTTTGTCGATGATTATATACGTTATATCAAAGAGAGTTACGGCAATCGCAGCAGGAACTCCTACAGCAAAGACTGAATATATATTTTCACGTGAGGCACCGAAATTTTTTATTGATAATGATAAAATATTTTTTTCACCAATCTTTAATATTATGGCTAAAAAGTATGAGCAGGTTATCACGTTCGAGAGCATTGTCGCTATTCCTGCACCAAGAACTTCGTAACCCTGCGGCAGTAACACAAACATGAATATAGGATCAAGTATGATGTTGATGATCCCTCCCATTGAGACCCCGAAGCCCGCCTGTTTCGCATAACCGGTGCTCCTGAGAAAGTTTGACAGCGTCATTGATAATATAGTAGGTATTGCTCCGATTACTATGACGCAAAATGTATACTGGCTTGCGAATAATAATGTGTCCTCACTGGCTCCCAAAATCCGCAAAATATTTTCCATGAAGGCAAACATCAAGAGAGAGAATAATCCTGCAAAAATTATAGTCATGTAAAAGCAAAATGCACTCACCGTCTTGGCCTCGTTGTCTCGACCTGCTCCCATTAAGCGCGATATTAACGTGCCTCCGCCAATGCCGAAGAGATTTGCAAATGTTATCGATATATTGAAGACCGGAAGCAATAGAGAAACTCCCGCGACCATCAGAGGGTTATTAGTGCGTCCGATATAGAACGTATCAGCAAGATTGTATATCAGTATTATTAATTGCCCGAATATCATAGGCAGGGCAAGCTCAGTTAATGCCTTGGGGATTGGCCATGTTTCAAAGATTTCCCGGCTGTTAGTGTGTTTCATGTCAGTTTCACTCCTTTAGACTGTGATAGAATTATTTATTAATAATAGCAGAGACGGAAAAATTGAGATTGCTGATATGAAAGTGAATATTGCGTAATAACTGGAAATTATAAAGTTACGTGCATTGAGTGATTTACAGGCTTGAATTCTGAATTAAAATCAGATTCGCAAATATATTTTTTATTCAGGAGGTTTCATTATCGTGAAGAAATTATTAACAGCTCTCCTTTTAGTGTCGCTCTTAGTCTCGTCAGCTTTCGGGGCAGACGTTGTCCTTCAGCTCGGCTTCGAGAACTCCATGAGTGAGCCGGTCGGGCAGGGTCTCCAGAAGTGGAAGGACTTACTTGACGCAAGAAACACAGGTTTGACGATTCAGTTATTCCCTGACTCACAATTAGGCAATAAAACTGACATCATCGACCAAATGCTGCTCGGTGAACCAGTCATGACTCTCGCAGACGGTGCATTCTTCGCTGACTACGGCGTACCGGACATGGGCATAGTCTTCGGGCCGTTCCTCTTTGCTAACTGGGACGAGTGCTGGAAGTTAATCAAGTCCGATTGGTGGAAGGAGCAGACCGACAAGTTAAACGCTATGGGCATCAAGATAGTCGCTGCTAACTGGGCTTACGGTGAAAGGCACACACTAACCACAAAACCGGTCAAGACAGTAGATGATTTAAAAGGCTTGCAGATTCGAGTCCCTACTAACCAGATTCAGACGAAAGGATTTGAAGTACTCGGAGCTACACCGGTCGGCATGAGCTTGGGCGATGTCTACACAGCACTGCAGCAGGGAACGATTGACGGCGGCGAAAACCCATTAAGCACACTCTACGGACGTAAGCATCACGAAGTCGCAAAGTACTTGATCCTTGACGGCCATGTCCTAAACTTCACTAACTGGATTTGCTCTGCAACATGGTTCGACAGCTTAACACCCGAACAGCAGAAGGCACTTGTCGAAACCGGCTACGAGGCTGGAGTCTATAACAACGAGCTTCAGGCAAAGGCCAACGAGTACTACCTTGACCTCATGAAGAAAGAAGGAGTCACTGTAGTTGTTCCCAGTGAAGAGGTTCTTGCAGGCTTCAGGACAAAGGCAGAAGATTTCTACAAACTCGGAGATTTATTCAAGTGGTCTGACGGTCTCTATCAGAGAGTAAAGGACGCAATGAAATAATTCTGAATCACTTTATCGGGAATGAGCCTGAAGGTTTGTTCCCGTTTTTATTCCATTATTTTCTTATGGAGGTGTGTATATTTTCATGAAAAAAGCTAACCCGTTAGTAAAAACTCTATGCAATCTTGATTTATTAATCGCAGTTACTGCACTGATTATCTTACCGCTCGTTACAACAGCAGGAGTCTTTAAACGCTACGTCATGAAAGACCCTATTTTGTGGCAGGAAGAAATCAGCGCGTTCTGTCAGGTCTGGATGATCTACATGGGTGCAAGCGTCGCATTCAGGACAGGGAGCCACGTTGCTATCGAGATGTTGATTGACTCGCTGCCTGCAAAGCTCCAGAAATTCATGGGCTATGTGATTGACTTTATAGTGTTGTTCGTTCTCGTATTCCTGCTCGTGAAATCTCAGGCATACGTTGCTCAGGTCTTCGGACGTTCAGGAAGGCCGACCCCGATCTTGCGAATCCCCTACACGTATATATACGGCATTGCCCCGTATGGATGCGCATTGATGATTATAAGCTATTTTGTCTCGAAGTATGCGCCTCTCTTCGTGAAATCTATTGAGTTACCCGAACAGAAGGGAGAGTCTGACGAATGATTAACGCCTTAACTCTTAGCATAATCGGTGCAGTATTGCTCGTTATCCTGCTGCGAGTCCTGAAAGTCAACTGGGTAGTCGCGATTATTGCTGCTGCTGTCTTACTCGTAGGGGTAAATATCCAGTGGATAAAGCCATATCTTGAAACTCTTGGCAGGCAATGGGGAACTAATACAGTTCTGGGAATTTCAGCAATCATGATGTTAGTGCTGTTGTTCCTGAAAGTTCCCGTGTTTATCGCAGTGTTTGGCGGCTCGTTGATTTACTTCTTATTCAACCCTGGGATCAACCAAATTATTTTCGGCCAGCGTTCTGTAATAGGCACTGAGAACCCTTCACTATTGGCAATTCCCTTCTTTGTGTGTGCAGGGACTTTCATGAATTACTCAGGCGTTACGAATCGAATCATGAACTTCTGCTCGGCCATAACCGGAAGAATGCCCGGAGGTCTTGCTCAGGTCAACGTCTTGTTATCGACTCTAATGGGAGGACTCTCAGGCTCGAACCTTGCGGACGCTGCAATGGAAGCAAAGATGTTAGTCCCAGAAATGGAGAAGCAGGGATTCTCGAAGGAATTCAGCTCGGTCGTTACGGCTGCAAGTGCAATGATTACCCCGTTAATCCCGCCGGGAATTGCAATGATTCTTTACGGCTGCATAGCTGATGTCTCAATCGGTAAGCTCTTCATGTCAGGTATAACTGTCGGAGGCTCTCTGTGTATAGCGATGATGATCCTCGTTCACTTTATCTCAAAGAAAAGAGGCTATCTTCCAATCCGCAATACCTCGATGAGCTGGGGAGAAATTTGGGGACACCTTAAGCCCGCGTTACTGCCCTTGTGCTTACCAATAATCATAATCGGAGGAATTAGGCTCGGAGTCTTCACTGCAACCGAAGCAGGAGCAATCGCAATAATTTACGCAATAATTCTTGGCCTAATTTACCGGGAATTAAGTTTCAAGGGAATCCTTCAGGCCTGCAAAGAAACAGTATGCACAACCGGCGGCATT
>JAFSQO010000235.1 GCA_017446645.1 Synergistaceae bacterium
GGATATTCACGGACGGTGATTTGAGGCGTTTAATGGAAAAGAAGGGCAGCGGTGCCTTCAGCGTAAAGATCGAGGAGGCCATGACAGCAAACCCCAGAACCATAAGCCCTGACTCACTGGCAGCCCAGGCAGTGAAAATTATGGAGCAGAACGAGATTAGCGTCTTAATTGCAGTAGAGAATAATAAACCGGTAGGGATAATTCATATTCATGAGCTGTTGAAGGCAGGTGTTGCATAAATGAACGTATCAAAAATTTTAGGGATAATCCCCGCAAGATATGCATCTACGAGATTTCCCGGTAAGCCTTTGGCCGACATTTGCGGAAAGACTATGATTGAGCGTGTCTATACTCAGGCAATGAAGGCAAAATTACTCAGTGATGTCGTAGTTGCTACTGATGATGCAAGAATTTATGACTGCGTTAAAAGTTTCGGCGGCAAGGTTTTAATGACAGGCTCAGAGCTTCCAAACGGGACGGCAAGATGTCATGAGGCTGCAAAGTTATATGGTGACAGGGCAGATTCAGTGATAAACATTCAGGGTGATGAACCTTTGCTTGACCCGATTATGATTGATGAAGTTGCAGAATTACTTAGTGAAAATTACTGCGTAACTTTGTGCAGGGAATTGACGCAGGACTTCATGAATCCTAATATTGTCAAAGTCGTAATGAATCTTAGCGGAGATGCGCTGTATTTTTCGCGTTCGTTAATACCATATGAGCGCAATAAAGTTAATCAGCCCGTCTATCAGCATATCGGAATTTACGGCTATAGTCTGAGCTTCCTGAATAAATATGCAGCACTTGAGCCAACACCCCTTAGTGAGTCTGAGTCTCTGGAGCAGCTGAAAATTCTTGAACACGGTTACAAGATTCGAGTGAAGATTACGAGCTGCAAAAGTGAAAGCATAGGGGTCGACACTCCGGAAGATCTGCAGAGAGTGAGAGAGATAATCAATGCCGGGATTTAAACGTGTTGTAATATTAAGTGACGGTATCAGGGGACATTTTCACCAGTCATTGGGCATAGCACAGTGGCTCGAAAGACTCGAAGAAGTGAAGATCGAACCAGTTATAGAAGTTCCCAGATTGACAGGCATTCGCAAGCTCCTCATAATGAAGATTTTAGTGAAAAAAATTGCACTGAGAGGCCCTGAATATTCCCGTGAATGGCTGAAAAATTCCGGAGCTGTTTTCGGTGACTTCAAGCCTAATACACTGTTTATCTCGGCTGGGAGTTCTGCCGCACCGTTCTGTCTGGCCCTTGCAAAAGCTACTGGGAACAAGGCAGCTGTAATCATGACTCCGTCTGTGTTGGGAACAAAGCCGTTTGACTTTGCTGTAATCCCTGAACACGACAAGCATGATGTTAATGACAAGAACGTAATAATAACTCTTGGTGCACCTAATCATATTTATAGACCAGACCTGAAGGAAGAAGCCAAGAAGTTTTTTGCAGGGAAGGATTTTGCGGATAAAAAAATTATTGCCCTTTTACTCGGAGGCAGTGACGCAAACTATAAATTAACACCTGAATGGGCAAAGAAGACTTTAATGCCCTTGAGAGAAATTAGCGGCGCAAAAATATTAATTACTACTTCAAGACGAACAGGCAAAGAAGTTGATGACGTTATAGATAGGATTTTCACGGGCTGCAGGAATATCGAGTACATGCTTCTGGCCTCAAGAGAACCTGACGTTAATCCAATACCTGCAATGCTTGGAGCAGCGACTCATGTGCTGGTCAGCGAGGACTCTGTCTCTATGGTCTCAGAGTCAATTACTGCGGGCTTTCGGGTCGGCTTAATTCGAGTCCCAAGAATCAATAATTTCGTGAAAAATTTATTAGGTTATGGGGCATCACGATTTGATGATTTATTCACTAAACTTGAAAATAAGAATTTGCTGGTTGACTTAGGGATGAGTCCAGACTTTGCGAATTTTATTGATATACCTGAACAAAAACACGGTATGAATTTCAACGAAGCACGGAGAGCAGCTGAATGCATCTTAAACATGCCGTAAAGATATATTTAATAGAAAGAATCAGAGGGATTTTTACATGGCAAATTTTGAACATGTTGTAGTACTAAGCGACGGAATAAGGGGACATTATCATCAGGCAGTCGGTATAGCGAACTGGCTGCATAAACTTGGAGACGTTCAGGTTGACCCGGTTATAAACGTCCCGGTTTTTCAGGGTTTCCAGACATTATTGCACATGAAATTTTTCGTCAGGAATCTTGAATCAGATGATCCTGCTTATCCGCGTAACTGGCTGCGTTCTACAGGGGTCAGATTCAGGAAATTTGCCCCCGGAACTTTATTTATTTCCGCAGGAGGACCGGCCGCCCCTTACTGTCTGGCATTTGCACGAGCCACGAAAAACAAGTGCTGCTGTATAATGACCCCGTCCGTGTTAGGCACAAAACCCTTTGATTTCGCAATAATACCAAGCCATGACAAACATGACCCTAAAGACAAAAATATATTCGTAACTTTGGGTGCTCCGAATCATATATGTCCCCCGGAACTTGACGAAGTATCACAGGCATTTTTCGGAGACCAGCAATTTACTACCCCAAAGGTTGTCGGAGTTGCTATCGGAGGCGGAGACTCGAATTATAAAATCACCCCGCGCTGGGTTGAAGATGTATTATCGCCGCTGAGATATGTAGACGATGCTACGATTTTGATTACTACTTCGAGGCGTTCAGGTCCCGCAGTTGATGCAGCTGTTGAGCGTGTCTTTTCCGGTGCTCCTTCAGTCGGCAGAATGCTCCTGATGTCAAGAAAGCCCGGTATGAGCCTATTATCCGCAATGTTTGGCAGGGCTACACATGTTCTTGCTACTGAAGATAGTATCTCGATAGTGTCAGAGGCTGTAACGGCAGGTTTCAAAGTAGGCTTGATTCGAGTTGACAGGATAACCGGAAGAATCAAGAAGATGCTTGGTTACGGAGCACAACGTTTTGATGCTACGTTTGACGAGATGATTAAACGCGGATTGATTCAAGATTTGGGCGATATTCCAAACTTCGATAGATTTTTAGAGCCTATGGAGCAAAGACATATCATAGATTTCAGCGAGGCCAGAAGGGCAGCAGAGTGGATTCTGGACCATTAAGTGAATTTGAAGATATTATACATAATTCCTGCTTTCGATGAAGGAGGGGCAGAGGTTCACGTTCTGAATCTCATTCGCGAGTTATCAGGAAGAAATCACAACATAACGCTTGTATCCTCAGGGGGCAGACTTGAATCACAGCTCCCTGAACAAGTGAAAATTATTAATTTACCGGTTCACAGAAAGAATCTTTTCACAGGAGTTTATTGCGCGTTCAAGTTAAATGCTCTGAATAAAATTTATCACTGGGATTTAATTCACGTTCATTCAAGAGTTCCTGCATGGATTGGCTGGTTGTTGTCGAGGCTTTCAGGAGTCAGATTTATCGTGACAGCACACTCGCTTTATTCACTGAATGCCGGATTA
This sequence comes from Synergistaceae bacterium, assembly GCA_017446645.1. Lineage (GTDB taxonomy): Bacteria > Synergistota > Synergistia > Synergistales > Aminobacteriaceae > JAFUXM01. Next base: position 3,497 of record JAFSQO010000235.1, read on the forward strand.
ATTCCCTTCAGACATGCTGCCGGGGTCATATGCGTTTCAGAATCCGTAAAGAATCACCTGCAAAAGTATTTACCCGCTGAAAATATTTGCGTAATCTGCAACGGCATAATAAAGTCAGGACTCACTCATAATTATTCAGGAAACGTAACAAGATTCTTATTTACCGGTAGATTGACGAGGCTTAAAGCTCTTGACGTAGCATTAAAGGCACTGAGTGAGTTAAAGAATTATGATTGGACTCTTGACATTTTAGGTGACGGCCCTCAACGCGGCGAGCTTGAGTCCCTGAGTCAGGGTCTTGGCCTGAATGAGCGTGTAACTTTTCACGGTGCTCAAGATAAATCACAAGTTGCTAAATTCATGAGCGAATCTTCATGCTTATTATTCCCGTCACTGCATGAAGGTATGGGCTTAGTCGTGCTGGAGGCTGTATCTTGCGGGTTAAGGGTCATTGCGTCAGACATTGAGGCACTGCATGAACTTTCAGGTGATAGACTTGTCAAAGCAGGCGATATTGAGGCGTGGCGTTGTGCTATAAAGAATTTTCTTGACACCGGAGAGAGCAGTACGTTTGACGCTGGGAAAATAATTAGCGTTCAAGAGATGGCGGACTTGACAGAAGGATTTTATTTCACGGTTTAAATAAAATTCCCTCCTTACTCGTGTGACTCTTCAGGAGGGTTTTGTTGTTATTATTCTTCCCAGAGACGTTCAAGCCTGTAGAATTCCCGCCCCTTATGACTGAATACGTGAACTACTACATCACCGGCATCAAGTAATCTCCAGTTAGAGCTTTCCGCGCCTTCTACTTTGCATTTGCGCCCGGACTTATCGAGAGTCTCTTCTGCTGTCTCGATTAGGGTCTTCATGTGGACTTCAGAGTTTCCCGTTACTAACACAAACGCGTCGGAAAGGCTTCCCTTGTTTCTCAGGTCAAGAGTAATTATGTTCTCTCCGTTTTTAGCTTCTAATGCTGCTGCGAGGTCTTCGAGGATTTTGGTTATCATGATTGCCTAACGCTTTACCCTTGCACCTGCTCCGCCCATGATGGCCTCTACTTCTTTGACGTTGGCCATTGAAGTATCGCCGGGAGTCGTCATTGCCAGTGCTCCATGAGCTGCTCCGTAATTTACGGCTTTTTCAGGGTCACCAGTTGTCATTAGGCCGTAAACAAGTCCTGAAGCAAATGAGTCACCGCCGCCGACCCTGTCCATGATTTCGAGACCATCGTATGACTTGGACATGTAAATCTCGCCGTCAGCCCAGCAAATCGCCTTCCAGTCATTTACTGTTGCGGTTCTTACTGTTCTAAGAGTTGTAGCTACTGCCTTGAAATTCGGGTAAGTTTTAGCAGCCTCGCCGATCATTTTCTTGTAGCCGTCAAGATTAAGCTCTTTCAGGTTCTCGTCATTGCCTTCGATCTGGAAGCCTAAGCAAGCCGTGAAATCTTCTTCGTTGCCTATCATAACGTCAACATACTTCGCGACTTCTTTATTGACTTCCTGAGCCTTGGCCTGTCCCCCGATTGCGTCCCACATTGAGGGCCTGTAGTTGAGGTCATAAGAAATTAATGTGCCATACTTCTTTGCTGTCTTGCAGGCTGCTATTACTGTCTCACATGCCTGTTCAGAAAGTGCTGCGTAAATGCCTCCCGTGTGAAGCCAACGGACCCCAAGCTCTCCGAAAATGTGCTCGAAGTTCAGATCTGCCGGAGTTGCCTGAGAGATTGCAGTGTTAGCCCTGTCCGAACAGCCTACAGCCCCGCGAATTCCGAAGCCTCGTTCAGTGAAGTTGATTCCGTTACGGCAAATACGTCCGATTCCGTCTGTCTTCTTCCAGTAAATTAAGCTGGTGCTGACTCCGCCCTGTTCGATGAAGTCACGCATTAATCTGCCTACTTCGTTATCTGCAAAAGCCGTGATGACTGCCGTGTCCATTCCGAAGCATTTGTGAAGACCGCGAATTACGTTGTATTCTCCGCCGCCTTCCCATGCCCTGAAGGATCTTGCTGTCCTGATTCTGCCCTCGCCCGGGTCAAGTCTGAGCATTACTTCACCGAGACTTACTGCGTCAAATCTGCATTCACTCTTTGGCTTTAAATTAAGCTGCATTAATTTTTACCCCCTAATTTCTTTCACTATGTCTGCTGCCTCGCGTACCATTGAGGCGAGTTTGTCCCATTCACCTGCTGCGATTAAGTCCTTCTTGACCATCCAGCTGCCTCCGCAAGCTATAATCTTGTTGTAATTCAGGTAATCGCGGACGTTCTTCGCGTTGATTCCGCCTGTTGGCATGAACTTTAAATCAACATAAGGTGCTGCAACTGCCTTAATCATGTTGAGACCGCCTGCCGGTTCTGCCGGGAAGAATTTCACGACCTTGAGGCCAAGCTCCAAAGCCTGCTCCATCTCGCTGGGAGTCTGGGTACCGGGAGTTATGGGTACGCTCTTGTCAAGGCAATACTGGACGATCTTGGGATTGAGTCCTGGTGAAACGATGAACTTTGCGCCGGCATTGATTGCCCGGTCAACCTGTTCAGTTGTGAGGACCGTACCGGCTCCGACTAACATGTTCGGGAATTCACGGGCCATTACACGAATTGACTCTTCTGCGGCTGCTGTCCTGAACGTAACTTCTGCACAGGGTAAGCCGTTCTCACACAACGCCTTTGCAAGGGGTGCTGCGTCCTTCGGGTCATCAAGAACTACTACGGGGATAATGCCTATTTTCGCGAACTGTTCAAATATCAATTTAACATCAGCTCCATTTTTTATGTGTTATGAATATTATATTCGATTTTACATGATAAACTACACTGCAAAATTACACGTTTTATTTTAACCTAAGATTTAGACCCCCCTAAATCCCCCCTTACCAGGAGGGACTTAAGACAGGAGGCTGTTGCAGGGGTAAGATTACATGATTACATAAAGGAGAGAAAAAAATTTTGTGGCACGGAAGATTCAAACAAGACACAGCTAAAATCGTTCAGGACTTTACGCAATCGCTAGACATCGACTGGAGAATGTATGAATGCGACATTCAGGGCAGTATCGCTCACGTCAGAATGCTCGGCAAGACAGGACTGCTCACCCTCGAAGAGTCAGAGAAAATTGAGACAGGACTAAACAAGGTTCTTCAGGAAATTCACGAAGGCAAATTCACCCCGTCAGAGTCTCTTGAGGACGTTCACATGAATATCGAGTCAAGGCTCACCCAAATCGAACCGTTAGGGGCAAAACTGCACACAGCACGCTCACGAAATGACCAAGTAGCTACGACAACGCGATTATATCTGCGAGAGAGACTCAGAACCCTTAGAGTAGAACTTAGCGAGTTACTCAAGGCCCTTATTGACAACGCAGAACGTCACGTAAACGTCATAATACCAGGCTACACCCACATGCAGCAGGCACAGCCAATTTCAATGGGTCATTACTGGCTCTCATGGTTAGAAGCCTTCAACAGGGACTTAAAGCGACTTGACAACGCCCTTGACTCCCTGAACGAGTCCCCTCTTGGTGCAGGAGCTTTAGCAGGTTCGACCCTTCCAATCGACAGGGAACTCACGGCGAAGATTATGGGATTTTCCTCACCGACACGCAACAGCCTTGACACAGTAGCTAACCGTGATTATATGCTGGACTTTCACTATTTTGCCAGCGTCCTGATGACTCACTTTTCGAGACTCTGCACGGATTTAATCACATGGAACACTCAAGAATTTGCGTTCATAATTTTACCTGACGAATTTTGCACAGGCTCCAGCATGATGCCTCAGAAAAAGAATCCTGATGTTCTCGAATTAACACGAGGCAAGACCGGCCAAGTCGTCGGGAATTTATTTGACTTACTCATGAATCTCAAGGGCCTTCCAATGACCTATAACCGCGATTTACAGGAGGACAAACGGGGCTTATGGTCATCACTTGACACTACAGAGAGAGTCATTAACGTAATGAGTGCATTGCTGACCCGTGTTGAAGTTGACGAAGTGAAGGCTATTGCGGGACTTGAGAAGGGCTACTCACTGGCTACTGACGTTGCTGAGTATCTCGTTATGAAGGGTGTGCCGTTCCGTGAGGCTCATCTGCAGGTGGGCAAGCTGGTTGGCTGGTGCATTGAGAATAATTTAGCGTTCGATGAGCTGACCCTGTCACAGTGGCGCGAACATATACCGGAAGCAGATGAAGATTTACTCAGGATTCTTTCACCCCGTGAGAGCGTCAGAAGGCGTAATGTTTTCGGAGCAACAGGCTTCGAGCAGGTGAAACGACAGATTAATGACGCACGCAAAATCTTACAGTGAAGTCAAAATTTTTTCTGCGTGAATGAAGTCATAGCGTGACTCTATCGCGAGTTTTTGTAGTTGAAAATGTAGTTGAAAAAGTTCCCTCTAAGCCGTGAAGACTCAGAGGGAAAACTTTTTGTATTATACACTAACGCTTCTTGAGAAAAAGGAATACTGCAAAAAATAACGAGGACAAACTCAAGCCAACGTTACAGCCTCCGCAACCGCTGTCCCCTAAATCGGTTATTTCGTTCTCATCGTCTTTAAAGTCTGAAGCAATAATCACTACATCCATGCTCAGGTCATCAAAGCCCGTATCATAGAAATATCTTATCAAAGCAGGTGCCCTCTCGAACTCTGCAAGCCCTGTCTTTGAGTTATACTCGCTGGCAATCACGTCACCGCTCGCAGTGTAGCCCGTGATGTTCATGACGTGATTCACGTAAGCTGAAGCCATTACCGTAACGCCCGCTGCAGTAACGTCGCCGGAGTTGAAGAATTTAGTGAAGCTGAATGTCTTTTTGCTCTCCCAGTCTCTAATGTCCTGACTGTGGCAGTCAAGGTAATTCAACATGCTTGATGACTCGTCATAGTCAAACCAGCCAAAGTGATTCCTGCTGATGTTTAGTGATACGAGATTCGTGCAGCCTTCGAGGTTCAAGTTGCCTGCCTCAAGATCGCA
>JAFSQO010000236.1 GCA_017446645.1 Synergistaceae bacterium
GTTTCGGAGCATTAGCACTTGCACTTGCAGCATCAATGATATTTGTTAGAAAGCGTTCATAAAGACTGAACAGCATTCTTTATAGAGCACTTAACGCAGAAGTTAGCTCCTAGGGGTAACACCCTAGGACCTTTTTTTTTTATACCGGTTGGGAGGCAAGATGATTTGCTTGATGATACAATAAATTTTTACTTTTCAGCTAACACGAAATATATTACAATTTACGTTACCCAAAAAATTTTATTTTACATATAAATGGAGGTACTTTATTATCATGAAAAAGTTTATTTCTATCGTATTCTGTCTTGTCCTCGTTCTGACTCTTGCAGCTGCCCCGGCAACCGCAAAGGATTTCTTCCTCACTCTTGCTCACAACCTGGCCGAAGACCACGCAGTACATATTGCAATGACTGAATGGGCCGAAAAAGTTGACGCTGCATCAAACGGTTCAATCACGATTAACATTATTCCGAACGGTCAATTAGGTTCCGAAGCTGATTGTGTCTCGCAAATTCAGGCAGGACAGCTCGAAATGACGAAAGTTTCCGCAGGAACCCTCGCTAACTTCGCAACTGCATGGAACTGCGTATCAGTGCCCTACGTCTTCAGAGACAAGAATCATCTCTACAACGTCATGAATGGCGGGATCGGCAAGGACCTTTACGCCCTCACCAACAAAGACGGATTTATGGGAGTCGCTTGGCTTGAGTCAGGGACACGCTGCTTCTACACAGCAAATACTCCTGTCAGAAAACCGGAAGACCTTAAGGGCCTCAAGATTCGCACAATGGACTCTCAGATGGCTATCGATATGATGAACGCCTTCGGAGGCAGTGCTACCGTAATGGGTTACAGCGACATTTACACAGGAATGCAGCAGGGAGTCATTGACGGTGCCGAGAACAACATCACAGCCCTCAGAGGCCACGCTGACGTTACGAAATATTACTGCTACGATGAACACACTATGATCCCTGACGTTATCGTAATCTCGTCGAAAGTCTGGGACGAAATGGATGACGCTCAGAAGAAAATCATGAATGATACTGCTGCAGAAATGGTAGCAAATTACCGCGGACTCTGGGCAAAGTTTGAAGATGACGTGAAAGCTCAGGTTGAGGGCAAAGTCGAGTACATCACGGACGTTGACAAACCGGCATTCCAGAAGGCAGTAGCTCCACTCTATGAGAAGTTAAAGACTGATGACGCAGCTACTTACTCATTTGTCGAAAGAATTCAGGCAGCAAACTAACTAGCGCATAATGAGGAAAGGAGCGATGATTATTGAAAAGTTTGGAAAAAATTCTCGATTCTGTCATGAGATTCTTGATGGCGTTGTCAATGTTCATTCTCGTAGCCTTCGGGACTTGGCAGATTTTCTCGCGCTGGGTTCTCAAAGACCCTTCAACCTTCACAGATGAGTTACTGCGTTACGTGTTAATCATCGCTGGCATGATTGGCTCGGCCTATTGCTTCTATCGTGATGAACACCTCGCCCTGACTCTGGTCTCTGACAAGGCAAAAGGTACATTCAAGTTTATCCTGAATATTTTTATCGAAGCCTGTATCTTATTCTTCGTAGTGTATGTATTCATTTACGGGGGCTGGAAACTCTCTGCAACAGCTACTAACGTCTCAAGCGTCATGAGAATCCCAATGAAGACCCTTTACTTAATCGAGCCTCTTTGCGGAATCATGATAGTAATTGCGCGAGTCCTCAAATATCTTCAGGCGTTCTCGAAAGGCGGGGAAAATTCATAATGGTTATTACTGCAACAGTCGTATTATTTATCTCGTTCTTCGTAATGCTGTTTGCCGGAGTCCCAATTTCTGCGGGCATTGGCATTGCTTCAGTCATTGCTGCATGTGTCAGCGGAGTTACGACCCTTGAGGGCTTTGCTTTCACTGCTGCTCAGAAATGTTTCTCAGGACTCGACTCGTTCTCGTTGTTGGCCCTTCCGTTCTTCTCACTCGGAGGCAATATTATGAACAAGGGCGGAATTGCAAGAAGACTCGTCAGGCTTGCAAGATTACTCGTTGGAAAGATTCCGGGCTATCTCGCAGCTACAAACGTTTTAGCAAACATGTTCTTCGGAGCAGTATCAGGTTCATCGGTCGCAGCAACTTCTGCAATGGGTTCGATACTTTCACCGTTAGAGAAAGATGA
>JAFSQO010000022.1 GCA_017446645.1 Synergistaceae bacterium
CAACCCTACAGGAGTCTTATACAGACCTGAAGAAGTCGAAATGGTCTGCAGAATCGCAAAGAAGCATGACATCTTCATAATTGCCGATGAAGTCTATCGCGAGTTCACCTACAATGCCGGAGAGTTCGTGAGTTTCGGCTCAATCAAAGATGCCCAGGACAGGGTCATAATGGTCGACTCAGTCTCTAAGCGTTACAGTGCCTGCGGTGCCAGAATCGGCTGTCTTGCAATCAAGAACAAAGATTTTCTCGCTCAGGCCATGAAATTATGTCAGGGAAGATTGAGCGTCTCAGCAGCAGAACAGGTTGCGGCGGCAGCGTTATATAAGACCCCTAAGAGCTATCTCGAAGAAGTCAACAAAGAGTACAAGATGAGACGTGACGTACTCTATCAGGGTCTCAAGCAAATCGAGGGCGCAGTCTGTCATGAACCTGAAGGGGCGTTCTACACAATGGTGAAATTCCCGATTGACAGCAGCGAGAAATTCATAATCTGGATGCTTCAGAACTTCGATATTAACGGCGAGACCACTATGGCAGCTCCGGGTAACGGCTTCTATGCTGACCCCAACGGAGGCATTGACGAAATGAGAATTGCCTACGTCCTCAAGAAAGAAGATTTAGAGAAGGCACTGAACATTCTCAAGCACGCCATTGCAGCATATCCGGGAAGAATTGCGATAAAGGCATAAATTTTTTCTTTTGCCCGGTCTTAACGTGAGGCCGGGTATTATAATTTAATAATTAAGTAAAAAGGAGGTAGACAGAATTGCAAAATTGTGCATATAATGTTCGCAGTTCGCAGTTCGCAGTTCGCAGTTCGCAGTTCGCAGTTCGCAGTTCGCAGTTCGCGTAATTTATTCTTTAATACCTAAAACTAAGAAACAATTTATTATATTTATGTTAGCAATTTCTGCCCTTGCGTTTCTTGTGCTGTATCATTATGCAGGAGTTTCTTCGTTCTGGCTTGATGAGCTGTTCAGTGTAGGTAGCATCAGAAACGAGCTTTCTTTCTCGGAATGTATGCACATTTACAAATACGAAGAGACAAACGCACCGTTGTATTTTATCTTTGCTTTTTTCTGGTACAGATTAGTTCCTCACACTGAGCAGGCTTTGTTATCTTTGTCAATTATCTTCACGTTGCTTGCTGCAATCATGACAGGATTAATAGGTGAAAAATTATCGGGGATAAAAATCGGGATTTTATCATTTCTTTTCATGCTCTTCAGCAGGACAAATCTTGCTCATGCTGCATATGAATTCAGAGCATACAGCCTTTTGATTCTTGTAGCATCTGTGAATATTTATTTTTACCTGTCAAGGTTTCATAACGAGTCATGGCTCAATATTATTCTTTACGGTGTTAGTATGTCTTTACTGCCATATACTCATTATGTAAGCGTGTTGTTATGCTTCGGATTATTTCTTGCTGACTGCGTATTAATTGCGAGAAAACATGCTGGTTTTAAAGTCATTATCTCGTATTTTATTGGGGCTTTGTTATTCTTGCCATGGTTTGTGTTATTCATGCTTCCACGTCTGGGGGGTTACGCTGCATTTTGGGCGAGTGCCCCGTCAATCGTAAGTATTTTTGACATTAGCAGATGGCTTACAAGTTCCCGTTCATTTTTTGATTTGCCATTTTTAGCTGCTCTAACCGGTACAATTTATGCAATTTCACACACCAGGAATAATAAATTTTTATGTTCTGGGTTATTTGCGTCTGCATTCATGATATTAATTTCGTTTATATACTGCAGATTTATAAATCCCAAAGGTTCTTTCTTCGTGAATCGCTATTTTTTCGTAGTTATCCCCTTTGTGAATCTCATAACGGCTTTGGGAACTGATTATATTTACACAAAATTAAAGCCTGTATTTAAAGATAAAAATTTTTTGATTTTCACGGTAATTTTATCTGCGTTCTGTTTTATAAATTTATTGAGCATAAGGCACGAAAATGCTTCAGGACATGTCCAGCCTTATAGAGAAGTTGCAGAGCTTATCTACCAGAATGAGCAGTCATTTAGCGGCAAGTCAGCAGTTATCACTACGGAGCCAGCTATATTTTTAGACGGCTGGGAAGAGTTGTATTTGACCGCAGATCATAAACGCGAAATCCCTACTATATTTAAAACAATTGAAGCACCTCTTGAACAAATAAAAGCAGGAGATTATGAGCGAATATATTTATGTTACCTTCACTATGATTTAGGGAACTCGGAATTAACTGACTGGCTGAAGGGAAATTATTATTTCGGTGAAAGAGTGAAAGGTTATAGATTTCATATTCTCGAACGCATGAAATAATATGAAATATGGAGGAAGTTTTCACAAAAGTCATATAAGACGAGAATGTGACTTCAGGGTATGCGATTTCTTTGTGCTAAAGCATAAGTTTACTCACAAAAAACAGCAGGCCCTTCACCTTCAAGACCTGCTGAAAAATTTTCGTAAGCTATAACTTCTTGCGTCCGCGTCTCGTTACCGGCTTCTTCGTCTCGCTATTAGCTACTGGAGTGTTCAACGAGAATTGCTGCTTAGAGGCCATCTTCCCGCTAAGTGGCAGCTCAACCCAACCCCAGGGCGTTACGAGAATAAATCTCATTGTAATTCCCTGCTCGGACAAGGCATCAACATGAGGCGAGAATTTATTTACATCATTGAATATGAATGTGTCGCTGATTATCCAGATTCTTTTGCATCTCGGACGATTAAACACTGCTGCATAATCTATCGCTGCCCTCAGTCCGCTTTCATAGTCTGGAGGTGTTATGCTGATAACTATAGTGTCAGGCTTGCCCGCAGGTTCCTGACGGCCGGGTATGATGTCTGCGAACTCCCGCAAATCATCAAGACGCGCAAATAAGTTCATGATACCGTTATTCTCTTCCTCGAAAAATTGACCGAAGATTGCATCAAAAATATCTGATTCGTCATGTTCCTGCTCGTATTCCTGCCTTGAGATCATGTCGCTCATCCATTCACGAATCCGCCCTATTGTTTCAAGGACATGCTCAGGGTATTCTGTGTTAGATATTGCCGACAAAAGCTGGCCTACTGTTATGTTGTTTGCAGGCTTTCTTCTGTCAATATCGGTCTCTGTTTCCCAGTTATTATTGTTATCCTGTTTTCTCATGATGACTCTTCCTGCGCCTCCTCATTAATTATTTATTCAAGCAACTAGCTAGTATAACACGATACGGCAATTATTATTAGTGTCCCTGCTAAAGTCGTTATTAAAGTATG
>JAFSQO010000237.1 GCA_017446645.1 Synergistaceae bacterium
GTCAAAAGGCGAGTTACTCGGTACAGTTCTTAATGACGCTGACAACCAGGGCTTTGCAGCAGTGAAGATCGCAGCACTCGCAGGTGACGAGAAAGAAGTTACCGAAGAGTCAATCGGCTACAAGATCACTGACGGCAAATATATCTGGATTCCCTATCGTCCTGTTACAGTCGAGAATTACAAAGAGTTCATGAAATAAGTTTTGTGAGTCTTTTGCCCCCGTTAGCTAAACTCTTTCGGGGGTTTTATTTAATGTCAGAGAGGTGATTTACTTGCGTAAAATTTTTATTCTTGCTTTAACATTAATTCTTGCTTTCGTATCCTGCTCATATTCACAAGAAATCAAAATCGGCGCATGTATTTATAGATTCAACGATGCCTTCATGCTCAGATTCAGGAACGCAATGCAGGCCGAGTCCGAAAAATCAGGTGCTAAGATTTCTATTGCAGACGGACAGGACGACCAGAACACACAAGATGCCCAGATCGATGAATTTATTGCAAACGGCGTGAATGTCCTGATAGTTAATCCAGTCGACAGAATGTCATCACAGCCAATAATCGACAAGGCAAAACAGGCAAATATCCCAGTCGTATTTATAAACCGTGAGCCTGCACCCGAAATGCTGAATTCTTACGAGAAGGCTTACTATGTCGGAGCCAATGCCGAAGAGTCAGGAACTCAGGCAGGACAGCTCATAGCGGACTACTTTAAGGCTCACCCGGAAGCGGACAAGAATCATGACGGCAAGATTCAATTCATTATGCTCAGAGGCCAGAACGGTCACCAGGATATGATTTTGCGCTCAAAATATTCTGTCGAGGCAATCAAGGCAGCAGGTTATGAGCCAGTCGAGATTGCAGGAGCTATAGCAAACTGGGACAAGCTCGAAGCAATGAACATCATGAACGCCTTCTTAATGTCAATAGGCCCGGAAAATATCGAGGCAGTAATTGCTAACAATGACGAGATGGCTCTGGGAGCAGTCGAAGCTCTCAAGAACAACGATTACAACAAGGGTGACGCAAATGCATATATCCCAGTTGTAGGAGTCGACGCAAATGCTTCAGCACTCGAAGCTATGGACAAAGGCGAAATGCTTGGAACTGTCCTGAATGACGCTGATAATCAGGGAATTTCGGCAGTAAGACTTGCTCTTGCTCTGGCTGAAGGCAAAGATTTAAACTCTATAGGCTATACGATTACTGATAATAAATATATCTGGATTCCATATCAGAAAGTTACAAGAGGTGAAAAATAAGTGAGTGAATATTTACTCGAAATGAAGAACATCACGAAGATATTTCCCGGCGTTAAGGCCCTCGACAACGTCCAGTTAAACGTCAGGGCTGGCACTGTACACGCTCTCATGGGTGAGAACGGTGCAGGAAAGTCAACGCTCATGAAATGTCTTTTCGGGATTTACGAACCAAACGGCGGAGAAATTTATCTCGAAGGCCAGAAGGCAGAGATTCATTCAGCACGTCAGGCAATGGACAAGGGTATCGCAATGGTTCATCAGGAATTGCACCCTATCAGATTCAGGTCAGTCATGGAGAATGTCTATCTGGGAAGATTCCCCGGACACATGGGAGTCGTTGACCACAAAGCCATGTACGACAAGACGAAGGCACTTTTTGCGGACTTGGAGCTTGACGTTGACCCGTTAGCATTAGCAGGCGACCAGTCAGCGGCTATCTTGCAGATGATGGAAATTGCCCGCGCTGTTGACATGAAGGCAAAGATTATCATTCTTGATGAGCCTACATCTTCGCTTTCTGACAGAGAAGTCGACCACCTCTTCAAGATCATTAACAGGCTCAGGACACAGGGAGTCGCTTTCATCTACATATCCCATAAGATGAAGGAAATCCTCGAAATCTCTGACGAAGTTACGATTATGAGAGACGGTACTTACGTCGGAACTTGGCCGGTCGTTAATAAAGAGACTGGCGAGAAGCTCACGAATGACTTCATTATCCGCCAGATGGTAGGACGTGAAATGACTAATCAGTTCCCTCCAAGAGAAGGCAAACCGGTTGATGAAGTAGTCCTTAAGGTTGAACATGTCTCTTCACCGCTCAAGAAATCGTTTCAAGATGTCAGCTTTGAGTTACACAAGCAGGAAATCTTGGGAATCGGCGGACTTGTCGGAGCACAGAGAACTGAGTTTGTTGAGGCTTTATTCGGCTTAAGGGGCATTGCTTCCGGAGAAATCTATCTCAACGGCGCAAAGTACACTTCAAAGTCCCCTGGATTCGCGAAGTCACGAGGTCTTGCCTTACTCACTGAAGAACGCAGGGCAACGGGAATTTTCGGGATATTGCCGATTCTTGAGAACACTGTTATCGCCAACCAGAGGAATTACGCAAATCTTGGAATTCTCAATGACCATAAACGCAGAGTCGAAGCTGACAGGGAATGCAAGAAGCTCAACGTTAAGACCCCTTCACTTGAGACGTTAATTCAGAATCTTTCAGGCGGCAACCAGCAGAAAGTCTTGATAGCGCGCTGGCTGTTGACGAACTCAGACATATTGATTCTTGACGAACCTACACGAGGCATAGATGTCGGAGCAAAGTACGAGATTTACAATATTATGCTCGAACAGATTGCTCAGGGTAAATCAATCATCATGATCTCTTCGGAAATGCCGGAGTTAATGGGCATGAGCGACAGAATTATGGTCATGTGCGAGGGCAGGGTCACGGGCTTCCTGAACAAGGGCGAATACACTCAGGAGAAAATTATGGCACTTGCTACCCAGTTTGCAGGCCGTAAAGATAAAGACAACACAGCTGCTTAATTTTTACAGGAGGAGAAAATTTTAATCATGGCAGAAAATACTACATCAAAATCAAAGCGTCTTTTCACGACAGCAGGAATTATATTTCTTGTATTGGGTATTGCCCTTTATTTCCTGAAGGCTCCGATGGGTCTTAATCGCAAAATTTACGACCTTCCTATCTTCTTGATTATTATCGGTGCCTGCTTTGCGTTAAAAGGTTTCATGTCAGCCAACAAACCCGATATTGAATTAGAGCGGGTATCGTTCAGCGAGTTCCTGACGAATAATGCAATCTTGCTCGCAATGTTAGTTCTTGTCGTTGTAATTTGTATCTTGCAGCCAAGATTCATGCAGATTCGAGTTGCTTTAGACATTCTCACTCAGTCATCAACGAAGTTAATCATGGCTCTGGGAATATGCTTCACGCTTTTAATCGCAGGTACTGACTTAAGTGCTGGCCGTATGGTAGGACTTGCAGCAGTTGTCTCGGCCTCGATGCTTCAGACGGCGACTTATGCAAATAGATTTTTCCCGGATTTGCCTCAAGTTCAATTATGGATGCCTATAATTATCGCTATAATTGCCTGCATGGTCTTCGGAGCCTTGAACGGTTTCTTAGTCGCGAAATATGACATGCACCCGTTTATCGCTACTCTTGCTGTTCAGGTTATTATTTACGGAGCCTGCTCACTTTACTTCGATATGCCTCCTAATAATTCACAGCCAATCGGAGGAATCAGACCAGACTTTGCACAGCTTGGCCAAATGAGATTATTTCAGATGGGCAGGGATTTCCCCGGCATTAGCATATTAATTCCAATTGCAGCAGTGATTTGCGTTATAATCTGGTTCATTCTCAACAAAACAGTCTTCGGTAAGAACGTTTACGCTATTGGAGGCAACAGAGAAGCAGCAGTTGTTGCAGGTATCAACGTCTTCAAGAACATCATGGCGATCTTCATTCTTGCTTCATGTCTCTATGGAATCGCAGGAGTCCTTGAGGCAGCACGTACGGCAGGAGCCACGAATAATTACGGCAACGGTTACGAACTTGACGCAATCGCAGCCTGTGTCGTCGGAGGTGTTTCACTCAATGGCGGTATCGGTAAAGTCAGCGGTATCATCATGGGTGTGTTAATCTTCACGATAATTCAGTACGGTTTGCAGTTCATCAACGTGTCCCCGATGTGGCAGCAGGTCATCAATGGCGTTATCATCGCAGTCGCAGTTGCAATAGACTTGACGAAATACCGCAGGAAATAAATTAAAACTTTTTGCCCTCTGTCTGTATAATATCAGGCGGAGGGAATTTTTTTATTTCA
>JAFSQO010000238.1 GCA_017446645.1 Synergistaceae bacterium
CAATTGACTTGCTGCCATCAATGATTGGAGTCTTGTGATCCTCGTCGGTATGTACGTTGACGGTCAGGGTTGTACTGGTCTCATTGCCGTAATAACTCAGGGCATATATCGGGATTTCAATCGTGGAATCTTCTACAGCACTTGTACTAAGCTGTATTCTAGCGCGGTAATTGGTAGAAGTCAGACGCTCAAAAGTTATAGAGTCGACACCTTTATTTTTTACCTCGTTTTGTTTGTAGTACAATGATCTTATGTTCTTACCAGTTAATGCTGCCTCACCAATTCCGCCCTGCTCTATCGTAATTGCCTGAGGCTTATCGATAACTAGCTGCACTTCCTGAGGGGTCACGCATATAAACTTGATATTACTAACTCTCTTGTGATAGTTCCCCCACCGCCCGGAAGTCGTATATCCTATGGTAAATATGTATTCTGTATTGAGCTTTGCGTTGGTGCTCATCTCGACCAAGAGTGAATGGAAATGCTCATCACTAATCGGACGCTTACCCCCGCTCATCATTCTAACACGCGGTAAGAGGTCCCAGCGCCTAATGACCCCTTCTGGAGATGTATAAGGACGTGGGGCACCGTTATCCTTCGTGAATCTCACGTCATCTGGTGATGCCTCATTGCTACTTATTTGGTTAAGTTCGATATAGAAGTCGCTGAACTGTTTATGAACTCCTATGGGGTAGGCAGAACCAGAAGCACCCACGCAAAAGGAAAACTTTCCGCCCTGCACCACTTTTATCCCTTCCTTAAGGGCTGCTGAAGAAAGCAAATTAAGATCGTACATATTTGTAGGTAGGGGATTAGTGAAAAAATACATAAACCGGCTATCATCATCAGCTAACGCCGCCCCAGCCGAGAACAACAGAACCGCAAAGAGAATAACTACTGTTAAAAAACTCTTACTTTTGTTCATAGAAAATAAAATCCTTCCTCACAAAAAAATAATTATCAAGTATGTTATAGTGGCTCGATATTTTTATAAGTTTATCACCAATTCAGGTAAAATAAAACGTGAGTGTGCTATGATACTCTAAAAAAAGGAATCGCAAAATGAATCACACACCTGTAATGTTGAATGAAGTGCTTGACCTAATCGCAGCCAATACGAAGCAATCACGTCTGAGGGTCCTTGACGCAACTTTGGGACTCGGCGGTTACTCTGAGGCAGTGCTGGCAAAGTTCCCTGACAGCTATGTTCTGGGTATTGACAGGGACGGGGAGGCAGTCAGGCTCTCACGCGAGAGGCTCAGGGCTTACGAGGAGGGCGCAAGATTTGAGGCAAGACACTCTAACTTCGGGGACATCGGCGAAATCATCAGCAGCTCGGAACCCTTTGATGTCTTCATGTTTGATTTAGGGGTCTCGAACATGCAGCTGACTTTACCGGAGAGGGGCTTCTCGTTCAACTCTGACGGCCTGTTGGATATGAGAATGAACCCCTCAGGGGACTCACGGACTGCGGCGGACGTGTTGAGGGAACTAGATGAGAAGGCTCTTGCGAAAATATTCTGGGATTACGGCGAGGAGAGATTTTCACGGGTCATAGCTTCGGCAGTCAAGAACAGCAAATCACCGATAACGACAACTTCAGAGCTTGTGAACGTAATTCGCAGTGCCCTTCCTCAGCCAGTGCAGCGCAAGATGGGAACTCACCCGGCAAGGCGGATCTTTCAGGCGTTGAGGATTTTCGTAAACAATGAGACAGAAGAACTCGAACGCGTGATAATGACTCTAGGTGAAGTAAATTACAGGGCATTAATCATATTCGTATCGTATCATTCGCTTGAGGACAGGCTCGTCAAACACTCGTTCAGGCAGTGGAAGAGCGGCGGCAAAGGCGAAATCTTGACACGGCACCCATTAACGCCCAGCGAGTCAGAGCTTGAGAGCAATTACAAATCACGCAGCGCAAAGTTACGAGCATTCTTGTCTGAAAAAAGCAACGCAAAATTTCTTATTTCTCACTAGGTATTTTTAGCAATTTATGCTATTATATTCCCACATTGAAATTTTCAAAATTTTTCAGGGAAAGGAATTAGGAGGCGGAGGAGAGTGCGTAAATCTAACAAAAACAAGTTCAGAATCACGATAAAATTCGTGGCTGTATTGGGCGTATCAGTGGGTCTTGTGATTGGACTCGGCATACTGAGATTCCATGCTGCACGTCTTGCTTATTATCTGGAATCTGTAAATCAGTCCATTCAGAAATATTCGGATGAGGAAGTCATACTCAGGCAGGAATTATCTGCTCTTGTTGCACCGATAAGGATTTACTCTTACTGTAAAGAGAGTCTTGGAATGCAGAAGGTCCTGAAGGCTGAGACGATCCCTGTAAGAGTCAGGAGCACTGGGCTTGCAGCATCGCGACACAATAACACACAGCGTCAGGGCTGGCGTTCGAGTCTTGCGTGGCTCTTTGGAAGACAGTAAATAACCCGCACACAAGATGGCCTCATCATCAAAGAAAGTCCGCAGGGCAGGCAATCCCTGGATATTATTCATCTTATTCTTCATAATAATAGGGGCAACTTTGACGGCTAGACATTGCTGGCCGAATCCTCGAATTGTTCAGCAGTCGCAGCACCAGTACTGGAGGAGAGTCCCTCTTAAGTCAACG
>JAFSQO010000239.1 GCA_017446645.1 Synergistaceae bacterium
ACCTTGACCCTGAAGAAGAGAACTTGCCGAATCTCCAGTTACTCAGCTGTGATAACCAGTTCCAGGAAGGCGCAACGTTCACAGATGAGATGAATTTCTCTGACTTCACATATGAGCCATACACAAGCAGTGAAGTATCTTCGTCAGGTTATGATGATGATGAGGCGGGAATTTCATGGTCATTCAGTAAAGTTCAGAACCTGAAAGCCTTTGACTCATCAGGAAAAGCAATTGATGCGAAGTACGACAAAACAACGGGGACAATGACGTTTGCAGAGACTCCAGCCAAAATAACGTATGATTACAACACGGGCTTCAAGAATATTTTAATGGACGTAACTGTCTCATCTGCTTCAAGCTCGAAAAGTCTCAATTCATCAAGCAGCGGTTGTAATGCGGGCTTTGGATTTATGGCAGTGTTTGCTCTTGCAGGACTGTCAGCTCTCTTGAGGAAAAAATCATAAAAATATAATCCAGCAAAGAGACTCCATGATAGTGTGGGGTCTCATATTTTTAGAATGAATTATAGCAAAGTCGTAATCTATGCTAAAATTTTGCACGAAAAAATTTTTGTAACAGGACTGATAATAATTTATGCAAGACGCTAAAAACATCCGCAACCTGGCAATAGTTGCTCACATAGATCACGGCAAGACCACATTAATCGACTCAATCTTTCGTGCAGCCCAGACCTTTGCAGCTCACACTCAAGTTGCAGAGCGTGTAATGGACAACAACCCATTAGAGCGCGAACGTGGCATCACAATCAGGAGCAAACCCTGCACTGTCGAATGGAAGGGCTACTTGATTAACATAATCGACACTCCCGGACATGCTGACTTTTCAGGGGAAGTTGAACGCATTCTATCAACTGTTGACTCTGTAATCCTAATCGTTGACGCTAACGAAGGCCCAATGCCTCAGACCCGTTATGTCCTACAGCACGCGTTATCAATCGGAATGAAGCCCCTTGTCTTTATAAACAAAGTAGACAGGGAAGGAGCAGACCCTACACGGGCATTAAATTTAACGTTTGATTTATTCTTTGAGCTTGGAGCAAGTGATGAGCAGGCAGATTTCCCGATTCTTTACGGTTCAGGTTTAAACGGCTGGGCAGTTAATGACCTCAGCAAACCCCATGAAGGCATGGATGACTTATTTCAGGCAATCATCGATTACGTCCCTGCACCTGACGTAGATCCTGATAAGCCTTTTTTAATGCAGGTGAGTACCCTTGCATGGAACGAATACGTAGGGCGGATAGGCTGCGGGAAAATCCTTCAGGGACATATCCGAAAGGGTGAAGCATTCACTCGTGTTTCTACAAAATGGAATTCTAATAATCACACCGGCACGGACTGGACTATAACGGGCAAAGAGAACGCTCGTGTCGCTCAGTTATGGGTAACACGTGGACTTGAGCGCGTTGAAGTCGATGAAGTAAGTGCAGGCGATATAGTGTGGCTTACAGGCTCGAACGAAATAGATATTGGCGATACTTTCTGCAGTGAAGAAGTTTCTGATAAACCCCTGAAACCCTTATCTATCGAAGAACCTACTGTGTCAATGTTCTTTCTCGTTAATTCCGGACCATTCGCAGGACGTGAAGGTCAGGCAGTAACATTGCGTCAGCTGAAGGCGCGTTTGCAGAGGGAAATGCATGTCAATGTCTCACTCAGAATGGAGGATTTAGGCAGACCGGACGGCGTTAAAGTAAGCGGCAGGGGCGAGCTTCAGCTTGGTATCTTAATCGAAGAGATGAGGCGCGAAGGTATGGAGTTCTGTGTCTCAAAGCCCGAAGTCATCATTGAGTACAGGGACGGAGTTAAATGCGAACCCTATGAACACGTAACTATAGACGTTCCCGAAGAGTATCAGGGCATAGTATTTGAGAAAATGTCAAGACGTAAGGGCAAGGTCATAAACATCGATAACCCGGACAGGGGCCTGCTCAGGATCGAGATAGAAATCCCGACAAGGGGCTTGATTGGTTATCGCGGCGAATTCCTCACTGACACCAGGGGACTCGGCATAATGTCTAACTGCTTCAGCGGCTATAAAGAATGGGCAGGCGACTTGATAACCCGTAACAGAGGCTCACTTGTCAGCGTTGACACCGGCGAAGCTACAGCATATCAGCTCGAAAATTTGCAGGACAGGGGAACGCTCCTTATTTCACCGTTAGAGCCAGTATATAACGGCATGATTATAGGCGAGAACTCAAGGCCCGGCGATATTCCCTGCAATCCGACCAAGAAGAAGCAGCAGACTAACCACAGAAGCGCGACTAAGGAATTAACGACAAAGCTTGATGTCCCCCGCCGCATGTCACTCGAAAAAGCAATGGAATGGATAGAAGTAGACGAACTCGTTGAAGTTACCCCGCAGTCAATAAGATTACGCAAGGCAATTCTTGATGAACTTGAGAGACGCAAGGCTCAAAGAAGGAATCCTGCTCAGGAAGGTTAGAGACTCATGAAAAAGTTTTTCGTCAGCGCGATAATTCTTTTTGCAGCAATAAATCTCGCATGGGCAGCCTGGACCAATCCACCGTTCGTAGCGATTGAGTACGCCTATCAGGAGGCCCGTGACTTTCATGAAGGACTTGCAGCAGTGAAGCAAAATAACCGCTGGGGCTATATCGACAATCTTGGCCGTGTAGCAATTCCCTTCGTCTATAACACCCCGGAGGCAGGCGACTTTTCAGAAGGCGTTGCATTCGTTGGCGATCACTATATTGACACGTCAGGCAATCCCGCATTTGTGAGACGGGACGATGAAGAAAGCAGGGCATGGGGTCATGAGAAATGGGGCACAGACGGTCAGGAGAAATATTTCAATAACGGAATGGCATTCTCTCAGGGACTTGCAGCTGTCCAATCGGGCGGACAATGGGGCTTTATTGACTTGTCCGGGAATTATGCAATTGCTCCGATATTTGAACGTGCAGACTCATTCAGCGAAGGACTTGCAGCCGTAAGAAAAAACGGACATTGGGGTTATATAAACTTGCGTGGTAAACTTGTAATCCCTCATAGATTCATCAGGGCAAACAGGTTCAGTGAAGGCAAAGCAATGGTGAATCTCAACGGACGCAGGGGCTTCATCAACAAATCAGGCGATATAGTGATAAGGCCGACATACTACGAGGCAGGAGATTTCTCATTCGGACTTGCACCGGTCAGGACTCGTACCAGCTACAGGGGCTGGGGCTTCATCAGTCCTAGAAACAGGTTTGCTATACCCAGACGATATAATAACGCAGGTAATTTCAGTGAGGGACTTGCTCCGGTCGCAGCAGACGCAAGATGGGGCTATATAGACGTTCGGGGGGACTGGGAAATTTCGCCACAGTTCGACGACGCTAGACCCTTCAGTGAGGGAATGGCAGCAGTAAAGCAGGACGGCAAATGGGGCTATATCAGACAGTGATTACTCTCTGCCAAATTGCCGTGTTAAATCTTGATTTGTGATATTAATCATCGTTGGCCTGCCATGAGGACACACAGAAGGCTGTTTGCAGTCGTGTAATTTTTCCCAGAGGGCAATTGCTTCTTCACGGGTCAATTTGCTGGTGAGCTTGACTGATGCCTTACATGCCATTGTTGCCCAGGTTCGCCACAAAATATCTTTAACGTCCGGGGCATGATTATTTTTCAGGGCGTTAATCGATGCCCTGAGCAATGCTTCGGGTTCTGGTTCGCCTTCAGGCAGGGCAGGGACTCCCCGCAGTTCTAAGCCTTGTGAGGTGTCAGCGAGTTCAAAGCCAGCTTCATTTAGTTCTCGCGAATATTCATGCGCCTCAATAGCTAGCGTAGGGTGCAGCAATATAGGCATTAATAATTTCTGCATGTTCTGTGATGAGTCTGCAAGGGCCTTGATTCTCTCGTAATTGACCCTTTCGTGGGCAGCGTGAGGATCCATTAAGACAATGCCCTCAAAGTTATCGAAAATCAAGTAGCCTCCTGATGACTGGCCGATATAATTTATTTCTGGTTCGTTATTTGCGTCAAAGTCCTCAAGAAATAATTCTTGTTGTTCAGGCATAACAGGCTTCACAGGTTCTTGGCGTGAATAATTTGCTGGTTGTCTCAATGATTTATGACTCTGACTCTTAATCTGGATTTTAGGGACATTGTGAGGGGCAAAAGCTTCAGGCTTCATCGGCGAGCCAAGATTATTGACTGCGCTCTTGACTGCGATATAAATTTCAGCAGGGTATCTGAATCTTATCTCGGACTTTGCAGGGTGAATGTTTACGTCAACCAGAGAAGGCTCAAGGGTAAAGAATAATGCCCAATTCCCCGAAAGCTCCCGCGCGCCCTGAGTAACTGCTGACTTGATTACAGGGTCATTAACTGCACGGCCGTTTACGAACGCTATAATGTCACTGCGTCCCGAAGCAATGCCTGCCTTTGACTGAAACCAGCATTCAAGAGTTAAATGTCCTGATTGAATATTTGTGTTCTGAATATCTGTACTGTCTGACCAGATTTTCGAGAGTACCCGCTTCTTGTCTCCTGTGCCTTCTGTCGAGAAAATTTGCTTGTTGTCATGTTCGAGGGTGAAAGCTATATCAGGGTTACATACAGCGTACTCACGCAAAAAGACTGCCGCACGCCTTAGTTCGCCGACTGCTGACTTGAGGAATTTGCGCCTTGCAGGTAAAGCCGAGAATAGATTATCGACCTGAATACGCGTTCCGATATTGCAGTTAATCTCTAAGTGTTCAGTGATTTTTCCGTCATGCGTCCTGATTAAGCCTCCTGAGTCTGAATTTTTCTGTCTGCTCCTGATTTCAACGTCTGCAACTGAAGCAATGCTTGCCAGTGCCTCTCCTCGATAGCCAAGTGTCATAATGTTCTCTAAATCTGCGACCTCACTGATTTTGCTGGTAGCATGATACATCAAGGCTAAAGGCAGTTCATCAAACGCAATACCTGAACCGTTATCCTGAACTATTATTCTTTGCCTGCCTCCGTCTGATAAACTCACTCGGATTTGAGTAGCACCTGCATCAAGTGAATTTTCGACTAACTCCTTGACTGCTGAAGCGGGACGCTCAACTACTTCACCTGCTGCAATTCTTGTCCATACATTTTCGGGTAATGCCTTAATCATTCTTTATCTCCGTGTATTTTCCTGAAATCCAGCCGTAATTATCTTTATCGTGACGAGTCAACAGCCATGTGTCGTCAGTCTGGCCAGTCCATTGGCCGTAATATGGCAACGTGTTGCCCTTGTTCATAGTCCGCAAAATTTTGCTCTTAGTGTTGGGTTCAGAGCGCACTCTAACATGAGTCCCTGTAACCCGAATATTCTTAGCGTCAGGGTTAATCATGAACGTTCCAGTCTCGAAGATATAAGCCGGAATTTTCCCGGATTGGACTTCCTGTCTGAGT
Source organism: Synergistaceae bacterium (assembly GCA_017446645.1). Taxonomy (GTDB): domain Bacteria; phylum Synergistota; class Synergistia; order Synergistales; family Aminobacteriaceae; genus JAFUXM01. The sequence continues at coordinate 5,403 of JAFSQO010000239.1, forward strand.
CTCTCGATTTCTTCCGAGTGAGCCTGCACTTGAGTCAATGACTGCACAGACTGAACAGGGGGAGCGTCTTCTGCGTTTATCTCTGTCAGGGCCGGTGAATTTGAATGCCATGTTACTTCCGGGCTTGTATCAGAGTCAGGGAAGGGGGCATTGACTACTTCATGAGTAATAACCTGCTCCTGCTCCTGATTTTGAGTCAGAGTCCCTTCGCTGCTGCTTCTGGTAAAGAGCATGAATGCTGCTCCGATTCCTGAGAGAATTACAAGAGAGATAATCAGCGGCACGAGATTAAACTTTTTGCGCTCCGGTGTTTTTGCTGTGACATGAATAAAATCGTCAGGTTCTTCGATTAATATGTCGTTATAATCATCTTCGTCAGGTTCGTATAATTCTGAGAGACTTTCGAGCCTTTCCTGTCTGGGTTTAATTTCGGGTTCTGCAGGTTTCGCAGGTTTTAATATCCTATCGAGTAAGGTCTTTGCTTCTTCGTTCCCGCCTTCCGCAGATTTTTTGAGCCACTTAACAGCCTCGTCT
>JAFSQO010000240.1 GCA_017446645.1 Synergistaceae bacterium
CTGCTATACGCTGCCCTGATAATGCAGTTGCCCTAGAGTTAATCAAAGCGTCAGGTGTCCCGATAGCTGCACCCAGTGCAAACACAAGCGGTCGGCCAAGTCCTACTGATTCAGACAGCGTCTATAATGACATGAACGGCAAAATTGACTTAATCCTTGACTCAGATTCTATTAAAGTCGGCATAGAGTCAACCGTGATAGATATTTCAGACCCTGAAAGAGTTTTATTGCTGCGTCCCGGAGGAATGTCCCGCGCCTTAATCGAGGAAGCGTTAAACATGCCCCTTGAACGTCCTGAGCATGACTCAGATAGTAAAAGGAGATCGCCGGGAACGAGATACAAACACTATGCGCCTTCGATTCCTGTTGTGATTTTCAGGGAGAATATCAGCATACCAGACTCGGCAGGATATATGGGACTTCATGAACCTGTTCTTGAGCCTGATAAGAAATTTGCACGTGAGATAATATTTGCGTCGTATGCTGATTACGCAAGAGGCTTATTTTCGGGATTTCGTGAACTTGAGCATCAGGGGCTGTCATGTATACTCGTTGAGTGGCCTGAAGATGATTCCGGAATTAACGAAGGACTGCGGGACAGGATAATAAGGGCTGCGGGAAATAATTAATGTGAAAGTGAATAATTTTGTGTAATAATAATAAAGCAAATCATGCAAAACTAAAAAGGAGCACTGAAAAATAAAAATGAGCTGGATAATCTTAGCTTTAACACTAGGAGCTTCAATAACTTCTATAATACATGGGGTGTTCATGTTATTCGGATCACTCTCAATAACGGCAGGCGGTGCGTTAATCGGAATGCCTTCGACCCTTCTTGCATCTCTGCCGATAATTGCCGCTGTCTTTGCCCTTATCGGCGGGATAATTGCCTTCAACCAGAGCAAATGGGGGGCCTTGTTCCTGTTTACAGCTGCGGGAATATGTGCTCCTGCCCGTGACACATGGCTCTATGCAGGCTTGTATTTCTTCGCTGCCTTGTTCTGCTTTTTCCTTAAGAAGAAAGATAATTATATCTATGGCGGTGATGACTACGATGATTTAGACCCGAATTCAGGATTAGACCCAGACTCAGATACAGACGAGGATTTAGAGTCAGCTTCAGACTTCGGGATATATCCTCCTAAAAGGGGACAGGCTGATGAAGGTGATTTCTACTACGAAGAACAGATTGTACCCAGACAGCCCAAACTCCAGATTAATCCTGACACACTTGTAGAAGACAACGAGCCGGAAGTAATCAGCAGATTTCAGGCAGTCCCGCCAGCTAACGAACAGCCCGTAAAGGTTCGCACCAGACCCAGCAAGACCTGCCCTACATGCGGAATGAACGTAGCGCGTGATGCAAAATTCTGCTCGCAATGCGGTACAAAACTTTTCGTAGCTCCTGAAGTCATGGCCGAAAAGCCTTCACTTGAGCCTTCACTTGGACTTGAACTTGAACGAGAACAGGAGAACGAGCTGGACTTTCATTCTTCTCACTCTTCTCACTCTTCTACGGGAATTAATAATAATGCAAACGACATAAATAATAATAGCAACGCTGATGCTGATAATGATAACAATAACAATATGGAAATGGAAACGGAGATGGAAACAATGGACTATGCTTACAGGGTATCACTGAA
>JAFSQO010000241.1 GCA_017446645.1 Synergistaceae bacterium
ACTTTTACGACGTTGCAGACGGCTATGAAGTCACGTAATCCGCGCTCAAATTCGGGGTCAGTCAGGTTGCAGTTGTTCATGTAGGTAAACGGGACTCTGAATCGCCTTAACACTTTACCGGTAGCAAACAAACCGCACTGGCTGTCCCGGAGCCTCATGCCTTCTTTATCCGGTCTCTCATCACGAGGCCCCCAGAGTAAAACAGGGACATTCAACTCTTTTGCGAGCCTTGCGCACTCGTACTCAGTTCCGAAATTTGCGTGAGGAATAAACAAACCGGCAACGTTTTCGGCCTTGAACTTCGCGATAATCTTCTCAAGTCCGGCATCATCATAGAGCAGGCCCTCTTCGTTTACGTCATCGATATCGACAAAATTAATATTTAGCTCCTTCAGTCTCGCAGCAGTGAGCTTTCTGTACTCAACAGCAGCAGGAGCACTGAATATAGCGCGTCTTGTCGGGGCAAATCCGATTTTAATCTTACAGGCAGGAGCCGGAGCCTTAGTCTTGATTACGACTTCTGAATTTGCCTTCTTAGAACTGGAAGCAGCAGCAGCTTTTTTTGCCGGAGCTTTTTTTGTCTCTGCTTTCTTGTCTGATTCTTTTTTCTTTGCAGCCATTAATTAATTACCCCCTGAAAAATTTTTTACTACTTTGACTCGTTGCGAGCCTGTAACGCCATTTTAGCCTGTAAATTCCTCTGGGTCTGGTCAATGATTACTGCGAGAATTATAACGCCTCCCCTGATTATCTTCTGCCAGAACTCAGAGACTCCGCACATTGTCATACCGTCATTGATTACGCCGATGACGAATGCGCCTACTATTGTGCCTATAATCGTGCCTGAACCGCCGGACATTGAAGTGCCTCCCAAGACCGTAGCTGCGATTGCGTTCATTTCCCAGCCGTCACCGGAAGCAGGATGTGCTGCCGATAATTGCGCAGTGTTGATTAAGCCGATCCATGCCGCACAGAATCCGGAAATTATATAGGCCATTATCTTGACCCTGTCTGCCTTAATTCCTGAGAGTTTCGCCGATTTCTCGTTGCCTCCGACTGCTAAGAAATGCCACCCTGTAGGAGTTCTGTTGAGAAGTAAAGCAGCCAAAATCGAGAGAATAGCAAAGACGTAGACACCAGCAGGAATTCCGAACCAGTTAGCACCAAGAGCCTTTAGTCCGACATTGCCGAGTCCTTCAAAGCCGCCTATATTCGGGAAAGTCGCTCCGCCCGAACGCAAGTTGGCAAGTCCGCGGCAAATATACATAGTGCCTAAAGTCGTAATGAATGCTGCAACGTTTAACTTCGTAATTATTAATCCATTCACTAAGCCGATTAAGCAGCCTATACAGAGCATCAAGACTATAATTGCAGGGACAGTGAAGTAAATTGTCTTGCCTCCGATTGTCAAGCCTTCCTGAATCAGTCCGCCGGCGAGCATTCCGACCAAGCCTACGACAGAGCCTACTGATAAGTCAATGCCTCCGGTTATGATTACGAAAGTCATACCAAGAGCAAGAATTCCATACAAGGCAACGTGTTTAGCTACCATCGTTAAAGTATTCAATGACAAGAACGATGACGAAGCAAAGCTGAAGAATATAACGAGCAATATTAAGACTATAAATGTACGACCCTTCAAGAGAGTCATTATAAGTTGACTGTTATCCTTTTTCATTTTTTCACCTCAAGCAAGTTTTTAAACCTAAACCCTTCCCCCGCCTTCCCTTATCAGGGACGGAGCCCAAAGTCGCCCCTGTGAAGGGGAGATTTAGAGGGGTTATGAATAAATCCCATCAGGCCGCAGAACTTTTACCAGTTCCCAGACCGGCATACGAAGCTCTGACAAGATTATCTTCTGTGATGTCAGGACCGCTTAACTCAGCAGTGCATTTGCCGTTAGACAAGACATAAATCCTGTCAGCAATTGCCATTATCTCCTTAAGTTCAGATGATATTACGATGATTGACAGACCGCGCTCCGAGAATTCGTGAATTATCTCGAAGACTTCTGTCTTTGCGCCAATATCTATGCCTCGTGAAGGCTCGTCCATTAAGAGAACTTCGGGCTTTGTCATAAGTCCCTTAGCGATTACGACTTTTTGCTGGTTGCCTCCTGACAGCGAAAGAATAGGCAGGGTCTTATCGGCGACTTTGATGTGAAGCTCCTTAATCTCGTCATCAACTGCCTTGCCTTCTGCAGAGTAATCCATGAGGCCAAATTTAGCAAAATCTTCAAGAGAGGCTAACGAGGCGTTTTTGCAAATATCGAGGCTTTGAACTAGGCCCTGTCTCTGTCTGTCTTCCGGGACTATGGCAAATCCTGCGTTCAGCTGGTCAGCGATTGAGCCGACTTTCATGTGCGAGCCTTTATAGAGAATTTCGCCTGAGTGTTCCGGTCTCATTCCCATTAAGCACTCGAATAACTCACTGCGTCCTGCTCCTAAGAGGCCATAGATGCCAAGTACTTCGCCCTTCTTTAAATACATGTTGACGTTGTCGAGAAGCCAGCCTCCTCCGGTCTTGGGCAGGTAGAGATTCCTGACCTCCAGTATTTTTTCTGAAGAGTTAAGATCTATGCTGCGTTCAAACCTGTGATACTGGGTATTCTTTCCGACCATGTTCTCGACTATCCATTCGAGTTTTATGTCCTTAATATCCGCATCGGCAACGTATTTCCCGTCTCTTAGAATCGTAACATGATCGCCGATTTCCATGATTTCCTCAAGTCTGTGAGAGATATAGACTATAGAAATTCCCTGAGCCAGCAATTCGCGCATAATCTTGAATAACACCTTGACTTCGGCTGCTGAAAGTGAGCTTGTAGGTTCGTCCATGATTAAGACCCTCAAGTCATTATCAACGAGATTGCGTGCTATTTCGACCATTTGCTGCTGTCCGACTCTTAAATCGCCGACCATAGTGTCCGGTGGGATTTCGTGCTCAAGACGCTTTAATATGGCCTTTGCGCCTTCGATGTGAGCCTTATCATCAAGGAAACCTGCATGGGTCTTCTCGTGGTTCATGTAGATATTCTGATAAACCGTAAGATTCGGGAAGAGGCTTAACTCCTGATGAATTATGCCGATACCGCGCGCCTTTGCGTCATTTATGTCACGGAAATAGACTTCTTCGCCGTCCATGTACATTTTGCCTGCTGAGGGCTGCTCGATTCCTGCTATCATCTTCATCAGGGTTGACTTGCCTGCGCCGTTCTCGCCGATTAATACGTTGACTTTGGCCTTGAGTAAATCAAACGATACACCATCAAGGGCTTTAGTTCCGGGGTAAATCTTGTCAATCTTTTCACAGTGCAATACAACATTGGGATCGTCAAACATGATTAACAATCCCCCTGACTACTCAATCACTATAGCAACAGGAGTAATCATTACCTGATTTCCTGATGAAGTTGCTGCACCTGTAATAGTTATTGTCTTGCCTTTGACGCTCTCGTTAATTGCAAGAGGTGTAACAACTTCTTTGTCGAGCTGGGAATTCAGGGCTTTAGCGTACTGGCTCCACTCTGTCTGATTCGTGAAGTCGCCGAACTTCTTCACTGTCTGAATGTCCCTCACTGAAGTGCCTGTATAAATACTGCCTAACTGGACGACAAACTGCGTATTACCCGAATAATTTTCAGGCGTTACTGTTATGCTGACTCTTTTACCGTTAGCTTTGGAGGTGAAATCGCTGACTGTCCCGTGAAGCTTTACGGCCTTACCTGTACCGAGTTCGCGGAGATTGAGTGCGCTGAGTTCCTGTGCTTTTCCTGCTATCTCCGAAGAAATTTTTGCCCAGTCGCTTTCGGAACTTGCACCGGCATCAAAAGCCACAACTCCGGTATACTGGCCTTCTGTGCCCTTG
>JAFSQO010000242.1 GCA_017446645.1 Synergistaceae bacterium
AGCATTATACTTGCTGAAGCTATGCATGGAGATATTATCCCTGTCTTGAACGATGATATTGTTATAGAGTACGAAAATGTTCTCAGACGACCAAAATTCAAATTTGAAGAGCGTACAGTACGTGTATTTCTTGATGATTTGAAAAGAAGAGCCGTTTACGTGGATACGGGCATGGTGGAATATATGCTTCAAGACACTAAAGATGTAGTTATATATGCATTCCTAATTGAAGAACGCAAAAATGATGAGGCAAATCTGGATACATGAAATCTAAAACATTTTCCAAACAGAACGTTCATAGTAACTCCCAGAGAAATGTTAGACATATTGCAAGAAGGACGATTGTAAAAAATTCCTCTGCCAGCCTGAGAATGAAAAGCTGACAGGGGGTGATTTAGCTATCTGCTTAACCGTTAGAGACGTGCAAGAGCGTCCGTGCCTGTGAGCTTTTTATTACCATGTCCTCCAGAAGCTCGCTGTCAGAACTTGAAAGAATTTTCAACACATAAGGTATATGACTTTTCCTGTTCGGTGCTGATGACCACAAGGCAAACTCATCATAAAAATCACGAGCATAATCTTTCATGGCATCTAACAGAGAGAGCAGGCAATTTTCTTTCGATGAAGCATTTTCGATTAAATCAAGTTCTTCAAGAATGCCGGTAAAAGAGCCGTCTTCTTCCTCAAAGAGTGATACAGTAAACTTCAAGGTCTCGAGGTTCACTTGATAATATCTCCTCTCGATGTAACTATCTTGTAACCTATCGAGTTCATTCTGCGTTCAAGGCACCCCCTGCACTGAGCACTCTCTTCACCTGTGCAGATTTTGTTGTCGTAAAGCTCGTACTTTTTTCGCACATTGACCGGTGAGAGATTCGGCATTACTACATTTGCTCCGGACAAAATTCCAAGCTCGCGTCCAGTCGGGTGAATAGTTCCCAGAGCAGTAGTCGCAGGCAATAACACAGGCGGGTAAATCAGTCTTATCACACTCAGCAGGTAACACGTAAGCTCAAGAGTCCCTGACCCGCAATCACGAAACGGCGTATCTTTATGCGGGATGAACGGGCCAATTCCGCACATTTCGGGCTTGAACGTCTCGATGAACTTCAAATCTTCTGCCAAAGTCTTGCTAGTCTGGAACGGCGAACCAACCATAAAGCCTGCTCCAACCTGATAGCCGAGTTCACGCAAAATTTGCAGGCACTTCATGCGGTTCTCGAATGACATGCTGGACGGGTGAAGCTGTGAGTAGTGCGTTTTGTCCGCTGTCTCATGACGAAGCAAATACCTGTCAGCTCCGGCCTCTCTCAGATATGCATAACTCTCGCGGGTTCTCTCGCCCAGTGAAAGGGTTATGGCACAGTCCGAATGATTTTGCTTTATCTCGCGGATTATTCGCCCTAAAATTTCGTCAGTGAAGTATGAATCTTCTCCGCCCTGAAGCACGAAAGTCCTGAAGCCCAGATCATAGCCCTCGTCAGCACATGAGATTATCTGCTCCGGTGTCAGCCTGTAACGTTCGCAATTAGTGTTGCTGCAACGAATTCCGCAGTAATAGCAGTCGTTTTTACAGATGTTGCTGATTTCGATTAGACCTCGAACATAAACATCATGGCCGTAAATTCTGACTCGTTCCTGAACTGCCAGACGCTTTAACAATCTTGCTGACTCTTCGTCACGTTCTGTTATGAGCCTCTCGTACTCTTCAAGGCTTAGTGAATGACTCTGAGCCAGCTTGTGAATTAATTCCTGAATCACTGTTACTCTTTCGAGAATGCTGTCTTGACGCTGACACCTTCAAGATTGCCGATTCTGCCTGACAATGCCGAGATAATATCTTGGGGAGCATCAAGGGCAATGCTGATTATATTAATTTTCTTGGGACGATAGGGCAGACCCATTCGGCCTATAATGCTCTCCCTGTACTCGTGAAGAATGTTGTTCAGGGTCTCAACCTGTGTAGTGTCCTCGACTATGATGCTCATGACTGCGACTCGTGTTTCCATGATAAAAATTACCTCCCGGATTTATTTATTTCGTGAAAGTATTATACACACAGTGAAGCCTGAATTGCCAAAAAATTTATTGTGTGTTATAAATAAAATAACCCAAGCAGTGGAATTATAAAGAACTGCCTGGGTAAAAAATTCAAAATAAAACGGAGTGAATTATAGCATGATAAAAATATTAATCCCCCAAAGAGGAGTAACAGTAGAATTAGGGCCTTTGACCCTTCAGCGTTTCCCGTCAGTTATTGATGCGGTCTTCCAGCTTATCAGGGAGAATATTCCCAGAGTATCGGCTGAATTATGCATATCTCCCAAAGCCGCAGCACCCAAAGTCCAAGTAGCCGAATTGAATTCAGCATCTAAGGAAATAATTAATGCTCAGGAACTCGGACTTGTCGAACTGGACGGGCGCATTATGGTCGGCAGCAGGGACATCGCCAAGTCATTCAGGAAGCAGCATTCTAACGTACTTGACGCGATAAAGAGGCTCGATTGTTCAGACGAATTCGCCGCCCTTAATTTTAAGTTGGGGTCTTATAAGGATAAGAACGGACAATCACGCCCCGAATATTTCCTTACACGTGACGGGTTTACGTTTCTTGTTATGGGCTTTACCGGTCAGCTCTCGGCAAGATTCAAAGAAGCCTATATCAGGGCATTCAATGCAATGGAAGCCACGCTCACCAAGACAGCCACAAAAAATTCATAGCGCGAACTCTAATTTACGATATTATAAATGTAAAGTTAAACACTTTGCTGATAAAATTATATGAATCAAAAATTTATTTACGAACGGAGGCGAATAAATCATGATAAACCTTTCAAGTTATGACACTCTCGGCAAGAACGGACTGGCCCTGATGCAGAACGGCCTTAACACAGCCAATGCAGCAAGCGCGAAAGTCCTCGAATCCGGAGCTGACCCAATGGGCATAGCCGAAGCCTCTATGGACATGTCTCAGGCTAAAGTCCAGATGGCAATGGGAGCGTGGTTAGTCAAACAGCAGAATGAACTCATGGAAAGCTCGCTGGCTATCTTCGGAATCGGTACTAAACACACCGGACTGTATTAATCTTCATGACCTGCTCTGAATTAACGGGGCAGGTTATATATTTTTATCAGGAGGAGATAATTTGCAGACTCAACAGGAAAAAATTTCGCTTGTAAACGGCAGGATTCACACTCCTTCCGAAATAGTGTCGAATATAACGTTCGAGAATGGCCGGATCGTTTCTATTAATGACGAGGTCCGCAATCTCAACGGTCAAATTATAGACTTGCAGGGCCGTACGGTCTTGCCTGGTTTCTGTGACTCTGGGATAAATTTCTTGTCATGGGCAGAGAATCAGGAACGACTCAGCCTGAATAATATTAAATCCGTAAAAGAATTCAATGATTCACTCAGTGCGTACACTCACGCAAACCCTAAGCCTTTACGGGGCTGGTA
>JAFSQO010000243.1 GCA_017446645.1 Synergistaceae bacterium
AATTTTTATCATGGCTAAAAAAGTTGTAGGGCAGGTAAAATTACAACTGCCAGCCGGTAAAGCAACACCTGCACCCCCTGTAGGGCCTGCACTTGGTCAGCACGGCGTTAATATTATGGAGTTCTGCAAACAGTTCAACGCGAAGACTCAGGATCAAGCCGGACTCGTTATCCCTGCAGTAATCACTGTCTATGCTGACAGAAGTTTCTCGTTCGAGCTGAAAACTCCTCCCGCAGCAGTGTTACTCAAGAAGGCACTCGGTCTTGAGACGGCCTCAGGAGTTCCCAACAAGACCAAAGTCGGCAAGATTGCACGCTCTGAAGTCCGCAAGATAGCAGAGATGAAGATGCAGGACCTCAATGCTAACGATATTGACGCAGCAATGCGAATGATCGAAGGCACTGCACGCTCTATGGGAATCGACGTAGCAGACTAGTTATTAACAAAGCGGAAGAGTCAGAATCAAACACTCGCTATAACCGCAGGAGGTAAAAAACATGAAACGCAGTAAGAGATACAGAGAAGCTGCTGAAAAAATCGAAGCAGGTAAGTTATATGGTCTCAAAGAAGCTGTAGAATTATTCAAGTCAGTAGCTACAGCAAAGTTCAATGAGAGCATTGAAGTTCACGTTAGACTCGGCATTGACCCCAGACACGCAGACCAGCAGGTCAGAAGCACCGTCTCACTTCCTCATGGAACAGGTGTAACCAAAAAGGTTTTGGTAATTACTCAGGGCGAGAAGATTAAAGAGGCCCAGGACGCAGGCGCAGATATAGTCGGCGGAGATGAGATCGTTCAGCAGATTCAGGGCGGTTTCATGGACTTCGATGCAGTCATCGCCACACCTGACATGATGAAGTCAGTAGGACGTTTGGGCAAGGTCTTAGGTCCCCGCGGTTTAATGCCCAGTGCCAAGACAGGAACAGTAACTTTTGAGCTTGAAAGCGCAGTAAAAGAGATCAAGGCAGGCCGTGTAGAGTTCAGGGCTGACAAGACGGGAATTACTCACAACGCAGCAGGCAAAAGAGAGTTCACAGCCGAGCAGCTTTACGACAACGTCAAGGCTTTATTACAGGCAATCTACAGAGCCAGACCCGCTTCGGTCAAGGGTACTTACGTCAAGAGCATAGCAATAGCTCCTACAATGGGACCCGGAATTGCAGTAGACCCTGCACTTGCTCAGAAAGAGTTAGCGTTATAAAAATTTTCTGGACTATAAAATAAAATATTTCCCCGAAGACAGCAGGCGCGTTAATGCTTAATAAATAAAATACCTGCTCAGGAGAAGAAGAATTTGTGAGAATAATTCTCTCCTGAATTAGAATGCTTAATTTTATTCAGGAGGGTTTTTGTTATTAAAGCAGGAGGTGAAATCTAAAATATGCCGGCAAAAATAAAGTATGAACTCGTTGATGAACTCAAGGCAAAACTCGTGAACGTTAAGGCAGTTTTCGTAGCCGAGTATCGCGGTATGACAGTCGCCCAGAGTACTATGCTGCGTAAGAAAGTCCGTGAGGCAGGCGGAGAGCTGAAAGTTTCAAAGAATACCCTGTTCGCAATTGCCATGAAGGAAGCAGGTTTGAACGCCCTTCCGGAGGACATTACGAAGGGACCGAACATTTACGCGCTTTGCTATGATGACCCCGTAAGCGTTGCCAAAGTCTTGAAAGAATACGCTAACGATAAGACCCAGAAGGCTTTTATCCTGAAAGGCGGCTTGCTTGAGACCCAGCAGCTTAACTTGGCCCAGTTAATGGCACTTGCAGATCTTCCGTCAAAAGAAGTCATGCGCGGTCAGGTTGTCAGGACAATCGCAGCTCCGTTATCAGGGCTTGTCAATGTCTTGTCAGGTACAATCAGGAATTTCGTTACGTGTCTCGCCCAGATTCGCGACAAGAAGAACGAGAACGAGAATCCTGCAGCATAAAGTTTTTATTGTTAATTTTTATTTTTTATTTTAATCGGAGGTAAATTTTATTATGACAAAAGAAGAAATCATCCAGGCTATTGAAACAATGTCAGTCCTTGACCTTTCAGATTTAGTAAAGGCCCTTGAAGAGAAGTTCGGAGTATCAGCATCAGCAGCTCCCGTCATGATGGCAGCCATGCCCGGTGCAGGCGCAGCAGCAGCTCCTGCCGAAGAGAAGACAGAGTTTGATGTCGTCTACAAAGGCCCCGGTGCAAACAAGATCGCAGTCATCAAAGTAGTCCGCGAGATTACATCACTCGGCCTCAAGGAAGCAAAAGAGCTTGTTGACAATCCCCCCAAGAACATCAAAGAGGGCGTCTCCAAAGAAGAAGCTGAGGAGATTAAGAAGAAGCTGGCCGAAGCCGGAGCAGACGTCGAAGTTAAGTAGTTATGTGAAATTTAGAGGCTCATGTCTTATCGGGCCTCTTTTGTTTATTTTGCGAACGGAGGAATTTTTATCATCATGGCAAGCAAAAAGAAGATCATAATCGGGATCATCTGCGCTATATTATTGCTCAATGTAGTCTGGACGGTCATGCAGAACAAATTTACTCCCAAACTTGAAGAGTTAAAAACTCAGCTTCAGACGAGCATTGCATCACTTGAAGAGAGAATAACAAAGATCGAGCAGGGCGGACTTCCCAACGTTGAAGACTTAAAAGCAGATTTTGCGAAGCTCAGAGAGGTCGCAGACAGTTTTGGTCAGCGTGTGAAAGATTCCGTTAAGACTGAAGAAGATCAGCTTGCTTATCTTGAATCTCAGGCCGAAGCTCAGAAGGCTCAGGTTGAGGCACAGAAGGCAAGGGTCGAAGCTCTCAAGAAGATGGCAGAGTAAAAACAGCCAAAGTAAAAAATTGCCTCCCCGTTATTTTTTATGAGGAGGCTTTACAAATTATTTATTGCTTGCGTCCTGATTTCCAGTTCTTGTAAGTCTCTGTCTGAGTAACGAACAGCACGACTAACAGGATAAATAACGCAATGGATATATAGCTCTTGAAGATGCTCCCTAACATTGCAGTTATCGAACCGCCCTGAAGCATTACGCCGCGCCTGTAATTTTCTTCGCAAAGTCGAGTCAGGATTACTCCCAAAACTATAGGGGCAATAGGATAATTGAATCTCTTAAGGAAATAGCCTATAATCCCAAAGCCGAACATCCAGAAAATATCATAGACGCTGTTTCTGATTGCATATGACCCTATCACTGAGAGAATCAAAATCGTGGGCATTAATATTCCCTTGGGAACTTCGACAATTTTCGTAAATGCCTTTATTCCAGTCAAGCCAAACACTAACAGGAAGAACGAAGCAACTAGCAAACTTGCAACGATTAGCCAGAACAAATCAGGAGTCTGTGAAATTAAATTCGGTCCCGGTCTAAGGCCCTGAATGGTCAAGGCACTAATCAACACAGCTGTAACAGCATCGCCGGGAATTCCCAGAGTCAGCATTGGGATAAAGGCTCCCCCGATTGCAGCATTGTTCGCGCTCTCAGGTGCAATAATGCCCTCGACTGCCCCGTGTCCAAAAGGTGCTGAAGGTTTCTTGACGCTCCTCTTGGCCTGGTCGTAACTCAATAAGGCTGCTATGTCGCCTCCTGCTCCGGGTAAGGCTCCGACTAACACGCCTATAATCGAGGACTTTATCGTTAATCCCAAATACTTCGCACTCTCAGCCCATGAAGGTAAAATCTTATCGACCTTCTGTTTGACTGGTGTAGCTTTCATGTCTGTTATCTGACTAAGGGCCTCTGAAGCTCCAAACAAGCCAATCATTGCTACAACGTAATCGACTCCGGAATTAAGATACACTATATTGAAGGTGAAGCGTTTTATTGCTGTCTGTCCGTCAACTCCTACGCAGCCCAGGAAGATGCCTATACAGCCTGCAATTAATCCAAATCTCACTGAACGCCCTGAAAGAGAGCCTACCATCATTAAGCCCATTAACGAGAGCATAAGATAATCAATAGAGTGAAAATTTCTAGCAATTCCAGCCACTAACGGCGCACAGGTTGCAAGAGCAAGAACTCCCAGCAAAGTCCCGATCACTGACTGGGAAGTAGCAAGTCCCATAGCCTCGCCTGCACGTCCCTGTTTTGCCAAGGCATAACCGTCCAACGCTGTAGCAACTGCTGCAGGGGCTCCGGGAATGTTGAGCAATATAGCAGAACGAGAGCCTCCAAACACTGAGCCTACGTACACCCCAACCATGACTGCGAGGGCTGAATGCTGCTCCCAGCCAAAAGTAAACGAGACAAGAAGAGAGACCGCCATAGTTCCTGAGAGTCCGGGAATTGCTCCGACGTAAACCCCTGCACATGTTCCAGCAGCTATTAAGGCTATCAACCAAGGTTCACGAAATATTATGCTCATGTAATACAATATTTCCATTATGTATACCTCCTTTCTGTTTTATTTTATTTATGGAAATACTACGCTGAACAAGACCCTGAAGACGAGGACGATAAAGGCCATGACTATACCAGTCCAGATTATATTTTTCAGGAAATCCCTGCGCATTAAATAACACATTGAGATATAGAGAAACGCAGGAGTTGCGATGTAAAAGCTCACTCCCTCAAGCAATGCCACGCAGTAAGCAACGATTAAGACAAGCATGATTAACACGTTCA
>JAFSQO010000023.1 GCA_017446645.1 Synergistaceae bacterium
ATGGAGGAGTTCATGAGAGCAAAATTTGACTCGTTATATCTCGAGTATTTAACACATTATAATAATGGCAACTAAATTTCTTAGTTAGGAGTGTTTTTTCTACAATATGAATTACCGCGAATTAGGTTCAACAGGTCTCAAAGTCAGCGAAATTGCTTTAGGCTGCGAGGGAATGACCGAAGATAATTACTCAATGTGCGCAAAGTTATTTGATGTTGCCGAACAATCAGGCATTAACTATTTTGATTTATACTCATCTGACCCTGAACTAAGGGCGGCAATCGGTAAAGCTCTCAAGGGAAGACGTGAGAAGTTCATCATTCAGTCACATCTCTGCTCAGTCTGGAAGGACGGGCAATATATGCGTTCACGAAATCTTCAGGAGGTGAAAGCAGCCTTTGAGGACTCATTAAAATTATTGCAGGTTGACTATATTGATGTCGGAATGATTCACTATTGCGATGCCCTTGATGACTGGGACGCTATTATCAATAACGGGGTACTCGGCTATGCCCGCGAGTTAAAGTCTCAGGGTAAAATTAAGCATATCGGGTTAAGCTCGCATAATCCTCAAGTTGCGTTAAAAGCTGTAGCATCTCATTCAATCGAAGTGTTAATGTTCAGCGTAAATCCTTGCTATGACTTACAGCCTGCAAGCGAAGATGTCGAAGATTTATGGGCTGATGAGGCTTACTCTCACCACCTTACAAACATGGACCCGGAACGCGAGAAGTTATACGAGACCTGCCAGAGTCTTGGTGTAGGCATTACCGTCATGAAATGCTTCGGAGGCGGAGATTTGCTAAACGCAGAGTTATCCCCTGCTGGTGCTGCCTTAAGCGTGAACCAGTGCATAGCCTATGCATTATCTCGTCCTGCTGTTGCGTGTGTCTTGGCCGGAGCGCATTCTGTCGAGCAGTTAAAGGAGTCATTGGCCTTCGAGAACGCCCCTGATTCTGAGAGAGATTACGCCCTTGCATTAGCTTCTTTCCCTAAAATCAGCTGGGAAGGTCATTGCATGTATTGCTCACACTGCGAGCCTTGTCCTGTTAAGATAGACATTGCTGACGTTACGAAATTCCTGAATCTTGCGAAAAGCTCTGACTCTATTCCTGAGACAGTGAGGGAACATTATAGAGTCTTAAAGCATCACGCGGGTGAATGCATTCAGTGCGGTTCATGCGAGAAACGATGCCCCTTTGGTGTCAGGATTCGCGAGAACATGAAAGAAGCCCGGAAAGTTTTCGGACTGTAAACAGTAAAAAAATTTGCGTGAACTGCCGAAAATGTTATTTAAGAAGGAAAAACAGAGCGTCTTGCAACACTCAACCTTACGCCCCATGTCAAGGGGGAGAGGGCCACTTGTGGCGAGGGGGTCAAACGCTCTAAATAACTCAGCAGGAGGCAAAAATTAAATCATGATGATAGGCAGCAACAACATAACGCTCGCATATAATTCCCTGACTGCCACGAACAAGGCAATCGAGAACACAGCGCGGGCACTCTCGACTGGACTCAGGGTTGCAACAGCTGCTGATGACGCTGCAGGGTTCGCAATGGCTCAGAAGATGTCGGCTCAGATAGCAGGACTAAACCGTGCAATAAAGAACACTCAGGACGGAGTCTCTATGCTTCAGACGGCAGAGGCAGCAATGAATCAGGTGAACTCCATGCTCCAGAGAATGAGGGAGCTTTCACTTCAGGCAAGCAATGACACATTGACGAGTCAGGACAGAAATTATATACAGCTTGAGATTGACGAGTTAAAGAGCAGCATTGACAACATAGCCAAGAATACAACTTTTAACCAAAAGCGATTACTCGACGGCAGCAGTGCAGCTACATGGTCAGCCGACAAGTTAAGCACCAGAGTCAATATAACCGGCGCAATAACGAGCATTGACCAGTTCGGACAGAAGACCAGCGTTGAAGGCAACTACAGGATCGAAGTCCATGCTGATCCGGGCAAGGCTCAGGTTCAGAAAACCGCGATATTTACGATTCCTGATACAAGCGACAAAGACCCCGAAGATTACTCACAAGAGATAGACATTAACAGCTTGAGTGATAAAGCCTCAGGTTACGGCTGGAAATTCGAGGACGGAGTCCTTACCATCAACGAAAACGGCAAGTACAGCATAGCAGGCGACGGCAATGTAACTTCAAATACAATCAGGGTCAATCAGGGAGTAAACGCTAAGATAAGGCTCGTTGACGTAAATATAGAGTCAACTGACGGCCCGGCCCTTGAAATTGAGAACGCAAACGTCAATTTAATCCTCATGGGCAATAACACCCTGAAATCATGGAATGACTAGGCAGGACTCGAAATCAAAGGCTCAACGGGAACACTCACGATTAACAGCTCTGAAGGCACGGGCAGCGAAGAAGGCTCTCTGACAGCTAACGGGATCGGCGGCACTACGGGAGACATTACGATTAACGGCGGGACAATTAACTCAACCGCAGGAATCGGAGGAACTTCACAGGTCAGAATCACTATCAACGGCGGCAATATCACATCAAGCAACACAGGAACAGGCGCAGGAATCGGCAGCAGCGGCAAAGACGGCTCAAGCGTTGACTTCATCAAGATAACCGGCGGCAAAATCACGGCCTCAGCGTCAGGAAGCACTGGCGCAGCAGCAATCGGAGGCGGCAGAGGTTCTAACAGCGGAATGATTAACATCGCTAAAGGTGTAGAGCTTGACGTAACCGGCTGGATTGACGAGGCCAACGGGGCGACTCAGTCAATCGGACGAGGCTGGGACGGCGAAAAGACCAACGGAGTCTACAACAGCGTCGAGAATACTATACCCTTAAGGACAGAGAAGAGAGTTACCCTCGAAGACATTCCGGAGTTCTACAATGCAAGCGGTGTATTCATGCTCACTGACCCCCAGGAGATTACTATAACTCAGGGCGACGGCAAAAAGGCTTCAGTCATGTTATACCGTACTGATACGATTGAGGATGTCAGGAAGAAGTTAAACGATGCAATTGCTAAAGACATTGGCCAAGCAGATTACACGGATAATGCAGATAATTTCGTGAGATTTGTTGCGTCAGGTGATGAAGATTCAAGCGGCTTTGAGTCAGTTGCAGGGACCTTCGTAATTCGTTCAGCTGTTCCCGGTTCTAAGGGGCGTTTGAGTTTCTCGTCAGACAATCAGGACTTAATCGCGGCTTTCAGTCTGAATACTATTCAGGAAGCTACGGAGACTACATACAGGGCTTCAGTCTATAACGCTCACAACGGCAAGACTATAGCGAAAAATATAGTCACTGACGGAAATATGTTGAACGGTGTAATTGCTCCTAACATCAATATAGAGTTTGATGCTATGGCGAATATTAAAGCCTCATGGAACCCTGACACAAAGAATTATATACTTTCTGAGGACTCAGTCCCATTTGAGACGACAATTCACATCGTTGACAGAAGTACAGCCTTCCAGATTGGCCAGAATGACGGCGAGGACATTTACATCAACATTGCTGACATGAGCGCGTCCGCACTTGGCCTCGACAGCGTAAATCTCACGACAAGACAGGGTGCTTCTGAGGCAATAGGGATTCTTGACTCTGCGATTCACATGGTCTCACAGCAGCGTTCAAGAATCGGAGCTTACCAGAACGAACTTGAATATAACGCAAACAGCTTGACCCAGACTCACCTTCACATGTCCGAGTCAGAGAGCAGGCTCAAGGATGCAGACATGGCAACGGAATACATGGAATTCGTGAAGCTGCAAATCCTGAATAACACCGGAAGCTCTATGCTCAGTCAGGCGAATCAGAGTGCCCAGTCATTGATGAATATCTTGTCAGTGTAATTTCACAGTTAGTAAATTAAATCCCCTTGCAGTATGTGAGGGGAGAATTTTTTTTGCATTAATCCTCCTTATGACATAAAATTGTTTTTACAAGGGGGGTTTGTTTTGCCTGATAAGAATTCAAATTCAACAGTAAGGGACATGACGGCCGGAACAATCTGGAAGCATTTAATATCGTTTGCATTTC
Organism: Synergistaceae bacterium; assembly: GCA_017446645.1. Taxonomy (GTDB): domain Bacteria; phylum Synergistota; class Synergistia; order Synergistales; family Aminobacteriaceae; genus JAFUXM01. The sequence goes on from JAFSQO010000023.1 coordinate 4,024, forward strand.
CGTTGTTTATCGGCAATATATTTCAGCAGCTTTACAACACAGTGGACAGCATAGTAGTCGGCAATTTTGTCGGAGCAGATGCACTCGGTGCAGTTACTTCAACGATCCCGGTAGTGATTACGTTAATCGGACTGTTTATCGGTCTTGCAATGGGAGCCAGCGTCGTAATCTCGCAATACTTCGGGGCAAAGGATATAGAGAACCTGCGAAAGGCTACTCACACGGCAGTAGTAGCTACGATAGTGATGGCATTGATTATCTCGGCGATTGGCTATTACTCTACACCATATTTGTTGCGAATGATGAACACTCCCCCCAGCGTCTTTAAGGAAGCTGTAGTCTATTTGCAGATTTTCTCGCTCGGACTTGGAGGCACAATGCTTTACAACATGGGTTCAGGCATTTTGCGGGCAGTCGGTGATTCTAAGAGACCGTTGTATTTCCTGATTCTTGCCTCGATTCTGAATATTTTTCTCGATTTGCTTTTCGTGATTACTTTTGAGTCAGGAGTCGCTGGTGTTGCCTATGCTACGATTTTGGCGCAGTTAGTCTCAGGGTTGATTATCTTCTGGATTCTTTTTCACAGCAATGAAGTTCACAGTCTTACATGGCACGAAATGAAAATAGACAAGGCGATACTCACGCGAATAATCAAAATTGGGTTTCCTGCAGGTTTTCAGATGGCTTTGACTTCGTTCTCTAACGTATTTGTTCAGGCATACATTAATGCTTACGGTGCAGCGGCTACGGCAGGCTGGGGGATTTATGCAAGAGTTGACGCATTCGTAACCCTTTCGACTCAGAGCATGGCAATGGCAATCACTACATTTGTCGGCCAGAACGCAGGAGCACGAAGACCCGACAGAGTCAGGCAGGGCATGAAGGAGTGCATGAAAATTTCCCTAAGCATTTCCGTAACTCTAATCACGCTTCTATATATCACAGCTCCGTTTATTGCTTCGTTGTTTAACAGGGACGCTCAAGTTTTGCATTACAGCGTGTTATTCTTGAGACTTAACTCTATCTTTGACCCGTTTAACGTCCTGAACCAGACTTTAGCCGGAGCACTCAGGGGAGTCGGCGACTCGAAATCCCCAATGTTAATAATGCTGGGCTCGTTCGTAGTCTTCAGGCAGATATACTTGTTCATAATCTCGCGTCTGACAAGCACAATATACTTTATCGCTATAGGCTACCCTGTAGGCTGGATAGTATGCTGTACGTTGATGTTCTTGCACTTAAGGCTGACTGGCTGGGAGAAGAAGATTGCTGCTCTGAAATAGTGTTATACTTGTGAAAATTTTTATTTGACAGAAAGTGTGTTATTTATCGTGAAAAAATTTTGGTTGTCAGCTTTAATATTGCTCCTCATGAGTCATTATGCAATGGCCGCAACTTACAAAGAAGGTGAAGTCCTCGCAGTGTTTCGGGCTTCTGAAGGTTCGGCCGCAAGGATTTCTGATATTGCAGGTTCAGTCAATGCAAGCGTTGCAGAGACGTATGAGACCCTTTCAGAACTTGACGGAAAAATATTTGTGCTGATTAAGTCAGACTCAAAGACCACTGAAGAGTTAATTAGAGAGTTAGAGAATAATCCTGAAGTCATAAGTGTCTCGCCGAATTATCACGTTAAGAGGCAAAGTGAATCAATCGAAATAATCACGCCGAATGATCCAGGCTTTGACGCTTGCTGGGGACTAAAGAAGATCCGCGCCCCCGAAGTCTGGCCTTACACTACAGGAAGTCATAATATCTATGTAGCAGTAATTGACACAGGAACATACGCTCACCCCGATTTAATCGCAAATATTTCGCAGGATTTATCAACGAACTATGCGACAGTGAGCGGAGACTATGACAAGACTTTTTCAATATGGGACGCTGACACTATAGGACATGGGACTCACGTTTCAGGAATTATAGGGGCAGCCGGCGATAACGAGCTTGGTATTTCCGGAGTAAACTGGGATGTAAGCATGATCTCTATAAGAATCGGGGATTATAACAGCATTACAGGCGATACTGAGGTAGAAACTATCAGCAAGGAAATGCGGGCGATAAATTATATTGCTGCGTTACTGAAAGATAATCCCGACATGAAACTTGCCGCGGTTAATATGTCGTTAGGCGCGTATTTACCCTTCAGCCCAAGCGAGATGAAAAATAACGTCTACTGGATGGCGTTCAAGGCCCTTGATGACATGAACAGGGTTCTGATAGTTACAGCAGCGGGTAATTGCTCTGTCAAATTAGGCAGTGCAATACCATTTGACGATCCAGCTTATGCCCTGAGAGACAGGAGTGAGTTCAGCAAGGGAGATTATACTTATCCGGCAGGTTTTACGGGACTCAGGAATTTTATCACAGTCGCAGCAATTGATTCCAGCGACAAGGCAGCGTTTTTCTCAAATTTCGGCGATAGTGTAGACATTGCAGCACCGGGCGTAGAAATTCTCAGCACCTACTCGCCATTAGCTCAAGACGGCTCAATGTATCAATCCCTCAACGGCACTTCACAGGCAGCACCCCATGTAACAGGAGCAGCAGCTTTGTTGATGTCGGCTTTCCCTGATGCTACTCCTGAGCAGATAAAGAATGCGTTATTAGCCGGAGCCAATAAAAACATAAATCCCCTCGTATATCCGTATGAAGGCAATGTAGACAGATGGACAAAGCGAGAAATTGAAGCTTTTGACCAAACCTACGGCGCATTATTGCCTTTAGAGTCGCGGGACATGATGATTAATGATGTAGCTCAACGAGTCAGAGAGATATTCTCACCGTATGAACAATATGACGGGAAATATAAATTATCACGAAATGGACTGCTTGACGTTAAGGCTGCTTATGACATCTTAGCTTCACAGCCTCAAGATAATAAAATGAGTATCTCGTCATCGTCAGGAGGGTGCAGTATCGCTTATTCGTTTACGTTTTTGCTCCTTGCAGGTATGATTCTAGTA
>JAFSQO010000244.1 GCA_017446645.1 Synergistaceae bacterium
GCCAAGTCAGGATTCGTACCAGACTCCATCTCAACAGCGACCATTGAAATTCCTTCAAGCGAGTATGTAGTAATCGTGTGAAGATTCTCAAGGTCAGCGAGTGCGTCCTCAAGGGGCTTGCTGATTAACTGCTCGATTTCGTTGGGGCCTGCTCCTGTGTAAGTTGTACGGACTAAGACGAAAGGCAGCTCGACATCAGGATACAGAGTAACGCCCAGTGTGAAATAGCTCGAAATTCCCAGCAAAATCCAGATTACAACAGAACAGCCGGTAAAGACAGGGTGAGTAATGCAAAATCGTATGAAACCTCTCATGAATCAATCAACCCTCGTTTGCGGTTTTGTTACTTGTGCCTGCAACGTCAACGTTCATGATAATTTCTGCACCGTCATAAAGAACTCTGTTGCCGCTGGTGATTAATGCATCGCCCGGCTTAAGCCCTGACGTAACGATTACACGTCCTTCACGCCCTTCTCCTGTAGTGATCGCTGTGAGCTTTGCCTTGTTCCCGTGAGCCAGATAAACCGACTGGGTGCTGCCCCTGTAAAGTACTGTATTAGAGGGGATTACGACGACATTTTGCTGGCTGCTGACCATGAATCGGCCTTCGACATAGGTACCGGGCAATATTCCGGAATTTTCAGGAAGACCCACAACTACAGGATAAAGCCCCGAACCTGTCTGAGCTTCAGGACTGATTCTCTTGACTCTGCCTGTATGTTTCACGCCGTCTACATAAATCTCGACCGGAGTAGCTTTAGTTATCTTCGTGATGTCTTTCTTTGATACCATTAATTCTGCCTCCATTTCGCGGGGGTCAACGATTGAGAGTAATGGCACTCCTGCTTCGGCGACTTCTCCGGGTTCAACGTTGCGGGCTGAGACTATGCCGTCAATGCTGGCTTTGAGTGATGTCCTGCTCAGGGTTGACTGTGAGCTTTTGAGTGCTGCTTCGGCGGATTTCATTCTTGAGTAAGCTGCGTCAACTTCGCTTTGAGAGATGCCTCCCTTTTTGTTCAGCTGCTTGAGCCTGTTGTAATTCAACTTTGCTTCTTCGTATGCTGTCTTGCCTGACTGAACCTGAGCACCCCTTGCTGCAGGCTGAAGTGTTATGAGCGTCTGACCTGCTTTAACTATGCTGCCTATGTCAACGTTTACGCTCTTCACTATTTCGCGTTCGTAAGTCGTTATATTCTGAGTATGTGCGCTCTTGGCCTGACCGTAATAGCTCCGCCATGTCTGCCAGTCTGAAGTCTTTAGTGTCTCTGTCTCTACCGGGTAGCTTGTAATCGTCTGGGTCTGCAGGGATCTCAAGTTTGCAGCGTCGGCCCTTAACCTTGTCTGAACCTGAGTGCTGACCAGAAAGCCAACCCCAACGAGGGCTAATATCCATAAAAGTAGTCTTATTCGTGTAATAAATTTAATCATTAATTCTACCGCCTCCAAATTAAATTTTAATTTTGTGTTTGCAAGTGAGAGAGCATTATAGCACTAATATTATTATCATATTATCATGAATTATCGTGAAATAAATGTGATTAGAATTTTTTAGTAAACATGTTGTAAGATATTCTCATTACAAACATATAGGAAGGTGCAAAAAATGACAACGTCTTTATTACAGGTAAGAGTTGAGGATTCTCTAGATAGTGTCGTCAATTGGTGTAAAATTATGTAAAACGGAATAGAAAAGAGAGAATAAAATGACAGAAGATTACAAACGGCATGATATATCAGACAGAATGTGGGCTTTACTTGAACC
>JAFSQO010000245.1 GCA_017446645.1 Synergistaceae bacterium
CAAACTTGCAAAGATAATTTTGCAGCATACTACTTCGCAGGGAGTCAGGATTCATTCTCTTGACAGATTAAGGCTTAACTGGGAGCTTGAGGAAGCTGTTACTTCATTGGGAAAAATCAGGGTCAAAGTTACCCGTCTCAATAATGAAGTCATCAGGAAAGTCCCTGAATATGAGGACGTGAAAAATCTCGCTGTGAGTTCAGGGCGTTCTATGTGGGAGGTTCGCAAGGTTATCCTGAGTGAGATATAGCTGTAAAATACAACGCAGGCCAAGTAAAATTTACCTGACCTGCAAATTTTATTACATGCCTAAACTTTCAGACTTTCAACCCACTTTTTTAACTCTTCGGGTGAAGTGTTGCGTCTGAATAATTTCCCTTCACGAATCACAGCCCCCGGAGCACTGGGCTTTAACCCGTTCACTGCATCGCCGAAACCGGAGCCTCCTGACGTAGCGAATAAGATAATCGTCTTGCCCGTGAAGTCATAGCTCTCCAGGAAAGAATTAATTATAGTTGGAGCAACGTACCACCAGATAGGGAAGCCCAAGAAAATTGTCTCAACACCGTCAAGTTTCGCGCCTTTATCTGCAAGTTCAGGACGTGATGATTTGTCCCTCATCTCTACGCTGCTTCGTGAGCCTGAGTCGTTCCAGTTAAGATCCGCGCTGGTGTATTTGACAGCAGGTTTTATCTCGTAAAGTTCTGCGCCTGTTGCCTGAGCTAAATTCTTTGCAACGCTGGCAGTTACTCCGCTGGCAGAAAAATATGCGACAAGTTTTTTGCTCATGACTTACATACTCGCTTTCAGGATAGCAATTACTTCGTCACGGGTTAATTTCTTGTATCCTCCTCCGAGTAAGAACGTAGCGTCCGCAATGCCTTCTAACATGTCAGGAGTTACACCAAGCTCCTTAATGTTCATGACTACGCCAATTTCACGCATCCAGCTTTCAAGACACTTCAAGCCTTCTTCGGCAAGCTGAGTATCATTTTTGCCTTCAGGATTTACTCCCCAGACGTTGACTGCAAAGCGTGCGAACTTCTTTAACCCGTAACTCATAATCGTCCTGTAATACGCAAGAGACACTGCAGAAAGAGTCATACCGTGAGTCGCGTTCGTGTATGCTCCGACTGCCTGGCCTATCATGTGAACTTCCCAGTCCGTTGATTTGCCCTTAGCGATTAGGGTGTTAAGTGCCCATGTTGCTGTCCACATGATATTGCTTCGGGCCTCGTAATCTTTGGGATTCTTTACGGCAATTCTTGAACTCGTGATTAATGAGCGCATTAGACCTTCAGCTATATAATCAGAAGTGTTATCGTCCTGGTCTGAGAGATACTGCTCTAAGATATGGCACATGATGTCATAGAAACCTGCGACCATCTGGTACTGTGGCACGGTGAAGGTGTATACAGGATTCAGAATCGAAAATTTAGGGAAGACATTATCACCGAAAACATGGCCAATCTTTAATTTCTGCTCATGATTGGTGATTACGCTTCCGCCGTTCATTTCGCTGCCCGTTCCTACCATAGTTAAGACGCAGCCTACAGGGATAATTTTGTTGTTTACGTCTTCCATTCTGAGAAAATATTTATCCCAGGGGTCTTCATCGCAG
>JAFSQO010000246.1 GCA_017446645.1 Synergistaceae bacterium
AATAATCCTGCTGTTATCTCTTCTGAGTGAGCTGCACTGCCCGTTATCTTTGTCAGTGAATGAATTAATTTCTCGCCTGCACGTGTCAAGCTCTCGTGAATGCTCCGGCACTTTGAGTTAGCGTGTGACGGAAACATTGCCGCCTGAAGGTTCCTGAAAGCAGACTCGACTCTCTCTTTGAGGCCGTTGTAAGCTGTCCCGTCCTGAGCAGTCAATGCCGCAAGCTCCTCACATGAAGAATTTAACGCATCGAGCAGTTTCATGATTTACTCGCTGAATAGCGGAGTCGATAAATAACGTTCGCCTGTATCAGGAAGAATTGCAACGATATTTTTGCCTGAGTTTTCCGGCCTCTGAGCAACCGTTACCGCAGCACTCAGCGCAGCCCCTGATGATATTCCGGCAAGGAAGCCCTCAAGCCTGCCGAGTAATTTCCCTGTTGAGAGAGCGTCTTCATCTTTGACCGTGATAATCTCGTCATAAATTCTTGTGTTCAGGACTTCAGGGACAAAACCCGCTCCTATACCCTGAATCTTGTGCGCCCCTGCCCTTCCTGATGAGAGAACTGGAGAGCCTGCCGGTTCGACTGCTATGACTTTGACATTGCTGTTTTTGGACTTGAGATATTCCCCTGTACCTGTGAGAGTGCCTCCTGTGCCTACTCCTGCAATAAATATATCGACTTGGCCGTCTGTGTCCTTCCAGATTTCAGGCCCTGTAGTTTCCCTGTGAATCTTTGGGTTAGATGGATTAATGAACTGTCCGGCTATAAAGCTGTCGGGAATTTCGTTAGCGAGTTCTGAAGCCTTCTCAATAGCTCCGCGCATTCCTTTACTGCCTTCTGTCAGGACGAGTTCAGCACCGTAAGCCTTCATTAGTAATCTGCGTTCGACTGACATTGTCTCAGGCATTACTATGATGATTCTATAGCCCCGTGAAGCTGCTACTGATGACAAGCCTATGCCGGTGTTGCCGCTTGTCGGTTCGATGATTACGCTGCCGGGCTTGAGTTTGCCGGATGCCTCCGCGTCGTCTATCATGGCTTTAGCGATCCTGTCCTTTACGCTGCCCGCCGGATTAAAGTATTCGAGCTTTGCAAGTATCTTTGCGTTCAGGTTAAAATGTTTCTGGACTCGTGTAAGCTCAAGAAGGGGAGTCCTGCCTATTAACTGGTCGATTGACGTGTAAATTTTTGACATATTAATGCTCTCCTTAAATGTGTGAAAAAATTTGCGCAATGAAGCAAGAATCAATGCGTAACGAAAAAATTATTTGCGTGTGAAAAAAGTGAAGTCTTAGAAGTTTACGGGACAACGACAACAGCAGCACAGAATCTCAGAAAGAGTATTATGTGAGAATAAATTAATGTACATGCTGTTCCCTCCGTATTAAAATTTTAGTGCATTAATTATGCCACGATTAGCACACTAAATCAATATGCAATTTTATAATTTTATTTATTTTTATTAATGAAAGGAAAAAGTGTTTATGCTTCAGGTTATATTGTCTTATTTGCCTTATGCACTGGTTACGACTTTCACGCCGGGGCCGAATAACATAATGTCATTTTATGTCGTAAGTTCATCGGGGTGGCGAAAGGGACGCGAGGTCATTTCCGGAATATTTGCGGGGTTCAGCTGCCTGATTAGTTTGTGCGTCTTGTTTTGTCATGAGCTTTCTGTTTATCTGCCTGAACTCGTAACATATCTCAAGTATATCGGAGCATTATATATTATCTGGCTGGCAGTTCACATAGCAATGAGCAGGCCGAGTGAGTCGCAAAATAATTCCTTGAGCTTCCGGGGAGGCTTCTTTCTGGCAGTCTCGAATATAAAAGTCATACTCTATCTGGTTACCCTGTTTAGTGCTTACATTATTCCTTCAGGAGCAGGACTCTACGAGATGAGCATTCATGCAGTATTCATCGTTGCAATAAGTGCCGTCAGCTGGTTTACTTGGGGAGCAGC
>JAFSQO010000247.1 GCA_017446645.1 Synergistaceae bacterium
CCGGATTGGTAGTTATTAGGCGTATTATTTGAGAAAACTAGACCGAGAGACTTTGCCCGACCATAGAGTTTTTCTTTTACGGAGTCTTCGTTAGCTGCAAATCTATAGCCAACAAACCAGCTTGTTCTGTTTGCTTCGTCTTTAGTACCTGCTGTGCTACCTCCGTCGCAAATACCGTAACCGCCCTCTTTAATCGGATTTTCTCCGCTATTTCCTTCGTTAAAGCTCCAATTTTCATTATTGAGGTATTTCTTCATACCTAATTTGTCATTACCGTTATTAACTAAATTCTGAATCGCCTTCCAGTCATTATTATTATTAGTAATTTTTTCTCTGACTTTGCCGGTTGCTGTATCGACTAAATCAGGGTGATCTACATACCAAGCTATTACGGCTGTCTTGAGATTCCGCAGGTCGGAAATAATTTTAGCAGCCCTTGCACTGCTCATAGCCTCAGTACTCGAAAGCATCATCATAGCCGAAAGAATCCCAATTACGACAATGACTATTAAGAGCTCAACAAGTGTGAAGCCCTTACGTGATTTATTATCCTTCTTCATGATTACGCCTCCTAACTAATAAATTTGCTAATTACTGGAGGGTGACCATTCTCCCATGACTTTAAGCCATATTACAGTTTCGCCGGAGTTGTTCGGAGTGTTTCCGCGCAAGATCATTCCCAAAGTTTTTAACCTGCCCTTGAGCTTTTCTTTAATGGAGTCCTCATTCGAAGCAAATTTATAGCCTACATACCACGTGTTTCTGTTTGTTCCACCTGCATCGCAAATTCCGTAACCGCCAGCTTTTATAGGATCATTGCCCTCCCCTCCGTTAATCGAAATTGAGTCTTCATTATTGAAGTATTTAGCGATCTCAAGTGCGTCGTCCTTATTCTGCTCTTGAAATGGCTTAGCATTATTATCTGCATCAGTTACTTTTGTCTTTACTCTGCCATCTGCGGTAACTAGATCCACATGATCTGTATACCATGCAAGCGCTGCCGTCTTGAGATTCCGCAAGTTACTCGCAATATTTGAAGCCTTTGCCGAGCTCATTGCCTCTGTGCTTGAAAGCATCATCATAGCCGAAAGAATCCCAATTACGACAATGACTATTAAGAGCTCAACAAGTGTGAAGCCTTTGCGTGAATAATATTTTTTCTTCATAGTATTAACCTCAAGCAATATTTCGAAAAATTTATTCAGCTTCTCCTAAAACTTTCATCCATACAGTCATGTTATCTCCAGGAGTATCAGATAGGCTGCTAGCAGTATTACTGCCAAATTTTAGTCCAAGAGTCTTTGCTCGTCCGGCGAGTTTTTCTCTAACGCTGGTCTCATTGTTTGCGAATGTATATCCCACATACCAACCTCTCTTACTACTTATAGTAGCAGAACGTACACCATACTCACCAGCAGTTGGCTGGCCATTAAGAACCATAGAGCCTTCATTGTTAAAGTACTTGAGAATATTTGCTTTACCAGACTCTGTTCCTACTATACTTTCAATTTCTTTTCCGCCTGACACCTTCAAATCCGGAGAAACCCAGTCCGTATGATCCGCATACCATGCCAAAGTCGCCGTCTTCAAGTTACGTAAATTGCTTGCTATATTTGAAGCCTTAGCCGAGCTCATTGCCTCCGTACTCGAAAGCATCATCATAGCGGAAAGAATCCCAATTACCACGATAACGATCAATAACTCGACCAACGTGAACCCCTTGCGCGCATAAAATTTTTTCTTCATGTTAAAATCTCCTCTTTCTCTCCCCTTGCCTCACAGCTACGTAAAAATAACTATGGGGGGGGGGGGTAATAAATTTAATTTGTAACGCTAAATATTATATCGGACAAAAAAAATCGGGCATTCACTCGAACACCCGACTCTGAACTACGTTTTATTACTGATTATTTATATCAGCTTTACTATTTTGCTTCGACAGGCTGTGCACCGATTTCAGCAAGTGTTTTGTATGTCTCGTAGCGTTCTCTTGCTTCGGCTGCGTTCTTGTCAAATAATTCGTCAGCGATATCAGGGAATCCCCTCTTTAACGCCGAGTATCTGACTTCACCGAGTAAGAATTCTTTATACTGCGCGACAAATTCCGACTCATTCTCAAATGACTTCGGAGCTTTACTGTCGAGCGTAAACGGATTCTTGCCGGCCTCTACATCAGGATTATACCTGTATAAATGCCAGTAACCTTTTTCGACTGCAAGTTTTGTGCGCTCCTGAGTCTTGCCCATTCCTGCGCGGATTCCGTGATTGATGCAAGGTGCGTAAGCGATGACGAGCGACGGGCCTCTGTGGGCTTCGGCTTCTTTCAGGGCCTTCATGAGCTGGTTCTTGTCCGCGCCCATTCCGACCTGAGC
>JAFSQO010000248.1 GCA_017446645.1 Synergistaceae bacterium
CATTTCGACACCTGGATTTTCGGGATACATTCCGGATATTACTGGGATATTGAACTCTTTCGCAACTGCAGCACACATAGCTCCGCAGGCAGTTCCGTAACGTCCGGCATTAAAAGCAGGTCCGGCAACAAATGCGTCAGGATTATACTTGCGAATCATGTCGAGAATGGTCTTCGTAGCTTCGTCCATGTTCGATGCAAAGTAAGAGTCTCCGCACACTATAGTCGCTACGATTTCCGCCTCGCCTTTGAATGCTGCCTTTAACGCCATTCCGGGACCTACGACTGCTTCACGGACTTCGGGCTGATAGTCTGCCTTCTCTTCTCCGCCTATTCCTGCATAAAATTGATTTATGTAATGCACTATTCTAAACGCCATTTCTTATCACCTCTTTTACTCTTATTATGCTAGAGCGTGTATGCTCCGAGCTTCGTGTAGCCAAGCTCACTGGTTGCTCCGGTTATGGCCTGAAGTTCTACGGTGATTGTGCCGTCCTCAGCAAGTGAACCGTTCCAGCCGCCTGCGATGATATTAGCTTCTTCAGCATAGCCTATAACTTTTTCCATAGGAGGCAGCACGATAACTTCATTGGCATTTCCTGCTGTAACACATGCGTCGCCTTCTGGACACGAGTCTGCTAATGACTGGCTTGCACCGTCCTGGCCTGCGTACTCGTCAGTGAGTAATGCCGTCTTAATGCCTAATCTCTCGGCCTTCCAGCAGTTCATGATCAAATCTGCGTCAGGATTGCCGAAGCCCTCTTCTGTGATTACAAGTCCGTCAAGCCCTAACATTCCGGCTAATTTCGTTGCGTAACTTGAGCTGCGTCTCTTATCTGCAAGTGTCACGTTTTCATTCGTAACGATTACGGCTGCAAAGTTGAAATCTTTCCCGTGACGCTTCAACATGTCTGCTATTACAGGGTTATTCTGGTGCGAGTAAGTGCTGTTCTTGTCGCAGGCACTGACGCAATTTCCTGAAACTATTGCACCGTCCATGACTTCAAGGGGCGATATTATAGTAGGCAGGATTTTCTTAACGTCAACGCCGTATAAATACGTGTCATGTAATAAACCCTGAGTCTGAAGCATGTAGAGATAGCCGACTTTGGGAAGTCCGGGCAGTGAATTCATGGCCTCACGGATATTTGGCATCTCGTAGGTTTCAACGCAGTCTGCCTTGACATCAGCACATGACTTTGCAAGATATGCAGCAGCCTTGAGACCCGCAACCCTGCACGCTGTCTCGTAATCATGCTTGTCCATGTTGGGATCAGCAGGCTCTAACACTAATACTACATTAAATGTCTTAGAGTAGGGCGTGTATTCTGAGCCGGGGCCTGACATGTCGATAATGCCCTCCTGAAAACGTACGATCTTGCCGGCAGTCAGGACAGCTGCTCCGGATAAAACGAGGGTCTTACCTTCGCCTACTGTTTCAACATCGCCGATCATTCCTGGGAAGACTTGGCCTTTGCCTTCGAGTTTGTAACGGGGTTCGATAACATCTTTCACCGGGATAACTCTAGTCTTGTCGCCTGGGATTGCCAAATCAACATCGAGATTCTTACCGAGCATCTCATCTTCTGAAATAAGCGCGAGCAACTCAGCCTTGTTGACGGTCAAAACTCCGCCAGCAAAGCCGGTTTTGTCTCCGAACTTGAGACCCTTGACATTGAGTCTGTGAAGTTCCAGCTTCATGAATCAATTTACCTCCTTCTTACTTAATTAACAACAACGGAGCAGGAGTCAGGTCAGAATTTTTATTAATCAACCTGTACTGCTCAAGACTTTCCCTCATTAATTGCGAGTCAATATACGCATAGTCAGAACATGTAGCTTCGTCGAGTTCCTGAGGCGTTATTAATTTGCAGGATTCATATACGTGTACTGCTTCTTCGATTAATGTAAGGGATTCCAAATCTACAAGCCCTGATGTCTTATCGATGATTATTGACCTGAACGGCTGATGGTTGGGCCTGAGATTACCGCAAAGGGGATGGGTTAAAATTTTGCTGCCAAAATGAACGAGACTGCGCACACAAACTAACACATCAAGCGAAGAGCCGTTGATGAACTCTCCTGATGATACGTAATCCAGCAAGTCCTTGTTATTCGTTATTAGCGTGAACATTTTTCTAACCCCTCCTGATTGTTATTTCATTTCTCTGTTGCAATTAATTACATGCTTCAGAGTCCTGTCCGAGTACAATCCTTTTGCCTGAGAGTTTCGCGAACGCTTGCCCCTTCGGCGGCCAGTGAGTGAGTAATTGATTAATGGCCCTCTCGTATACTCTTCATTCAGGGTTTTACTTAGTGCTCGTTAGTATAAATAATTATACTTGTATAATTTTTATCGTCAACGATGAATTACTCATCTTATTATAATGCGCTTAATGGCTGCCCCTGAAAAAATCTCAGAGACAGCGCGAAAATTAATTATTTGCCTAAAAATTTATAAATTGCGTAAATTACCTATTGCATTATTTTTTTTTTTTTTATAATTAATAAAATTACCCTGTATACAACATCTTAATTTAATATTTCAATTTCAAAAGGAGTCCTTATTATGACTGAACGTAAATTTTTTGCGCTCGTGTTTGGCCTGCTGTTTCTGTTCATGGCCCTTGTAAGCTTCGGCTGCGGAGGCGGAGGAGGTCCTTTAAGCCTCAATAATGACGATGATAATGATGATATTATTCACGGAAGCAATTATGTAGTCAAATTTGATTCTCAGGGAGGCACCTATATCGAAGAACAGACCGTAGAGCCTGGGAAGACTGCCTCTGTTCCCGAAGAACCAGAAAAAGACAACAATGCTTTTATGGGGTGGTACACTGCTCAGGGCTTTTCATTCAGGTTCGATTTTGACACGCCGATTTCAAGAGATATTACGCTTTATGCCAAATGGTGGAGCACTACAGATACTACAGATAGTGACGGAGACGGCCTCATTGACTCCCTTGAGCTTACTTACGGGACTGATCCGAATAAGCCTGACACTGACGGGGATAATCTGAGTGACTATGACGAACTCTATTATCTGGGTTATAATCCCCTTGTCAAAGACACTGACGGCAACGGCATTGAAGACGGTGATGAAGACGCTGACCAAGACGGTCTCACAAATCTTGAAGAAGCTGCTGTATACTCAACAAATATGATTATTGCAGATACAGACCATGACGGCCTCAGTGACTATGAAGAAGTGAATACTTACAAGACAGACCCTCTCAAGGCTGACACTGACGAGGACGGAGTAGATGACGGTACAGAAATTGCAATAGGCTCAGACCCTCTCACAGCTGAGACAAGTTTTACGACAACTCTAGGCTCTGACATGACTTCAGAGAATCCCAAAGCTATAGACATTTCAGTAAGCATGAATTCTCCGGCACGGGCAGCAGGTTCACTTCAGGTAATGCCCGCAGATTATTACGATAATCCCCTGATAAATCCAGGCATACCAGGTTATCTGGCAGCATATAATATCAGTGCCGACGGTGAATTTGATTCAGCAGCAATCACTTTTACTCTGGGAAGCGAAGTCGGACAGGACTATGATGACGACGAATTTTCCCCTGCAGTTTATTACTTCAATGAAGTATCAGGAGTACTCGAAAAAGTTGCAAATCAGCGGATAGACGGCAATAAAATAATTGCAGAAGTCTCGCACTTTTCTATTTACGTCCTGATAAACCAAGTCGAATATAACAAAGTGTGGAGTGTTGAAATAAGGCTGCCTTCGAGTAACAATACTGACGATTTCTCTATTAATATTGCCTTTGTCATTGATTATTCTCAAAGCATGGAAGAAAATGACGGCGATTATCTTTTCAAAACATTATCGAAAAATTTTGTTGATGCCCTGAGAGACGGCCAGGACAAAGCAGCTGTAGTCAAGTTCATTGCAACGGCGACAACTGTCTCATATCTTACTTCAGATAAAGAGCAGATAAAATCCGCTATTGACAGCATTACTTACGACAGCGGCTATAATTACGATTCAGGGACTAACGGAAGTGCGGGCCTGTATTCTGCACTTGACATTCTTGCTTCTTCACAGTCAGGATATAAATACATTGTCTTTCTCACTGACGGGGAAGATAACAGAAGCTCATACAGCTATGATTATATTACTCAGCTGGCAAGAGCAGACAACGTGATTATTTATTCAATAGGCATGGGGTCAGCAAAAGAAGATGTCCTGAAGCAGATTTCTTCTGAAACAGGAGGAGCATACTATAAAGCTACAACTAATTTGGAAGCTAATAACATTATCAAGCTTGATGAAGTCTATAAAGAGATTCAGCAGGAAACTTTGGACATGGCCACAGACAGCAACGGTGACGGAATTTCGGATTATTACACTAAGCTCCTGAACGACGGGATTCTGCCTATTTCAACCGGTGAAAGTATTTTGACAGCCTGTACTGACATGTTCGGGGTTGATAATGCAGACTGGGACGGTGACGGCCTGAAGAACGGCGAGGAGATTACGATTGTCTCTGTTGATCTGGGCGACAGAGTCAGAGTCACGGCATACATGAACTCGAATCCGCTTTTATGGGACACTGATTTTGACGGTTACAGTGACAGCGAAGAAGTGAATACCATGCACACGTCACCGATGAGATACACGATAATTACAAAAGATGATGCCAATCAGCTTTTAGACAATAATAATTTTCCGAGAGAATATATAAATTCGTCAATGCCAGACGATAATACTTTAGACACATTAACGATGTATGCTTTCGGTGGGGATGTTTCGGCAAAGGCAAAGAAGACCCTGATCGATTATTTTCATAAGTATGCAGTGTCAGTAGATACTCTCTCAAAAGATGCTCAGGCAGAAGAGAAAGTGCAATATTATGAAAAGATGCATGATGGTATTGCTCTCATCTCTGACGTAATCAAAGCAGGAAAATCATTTGTTGAACTCGGCAATAACATCGGAAGCGACACATATACACAGTCTGAAAATGAGAAGAAATTACTGAACGATTCACTCGAGGCAACTACAAAGGATCTTAATAAAATGATCGAGGCCAAGAAGGCAGATATAGCTGCGATGAACGATGTAGCTTTTGCCGATTTATTTTCAGAAAAAAAGAGTGAACATGAAACATTAGTCCTGCTGCGCTCTAAAAAAAGTGCTTCGAAGTCATTGATTTCAGAATTTTCTTCTTTATCAGGAATTCTTGACAATTTCACTAAGTCAGAGAATGGCCTGCAAACATTTGATGCAGGTATCAAACTTCTCAATACTGCCCTTGACCTTTCTAAAACTGTCCTTAATGCCGGAACAAAGTATAATGTCTTTGAGTTCCCATGCAGGTGGTCATGGTTAAGCAACATGTCAGGAATAAATAAAAATCTTTCAGGCAAACTCAATGGAAAAGCAGGCAAGCTCATCGGCGGAACGGTTACCGTAGCACTTACAGCTCTTGAATTACAGGAAAATTATTATGAATTAGCTGCTGTTTACGGTCAAATTGCTGCAAACTGCAAAGAGTATCAGAAATACCTCGATGTTATGGAGAAGATAGCAAATAACAAACAATTTTCACCTTATGTTCAGGACGCTGCTAGAACAGTTACAGAAATGTTTGATGACTCAGGTAATCCTGCCTGGAAAGACTGGGAAGAATTTGAAGCTAAACTGAAAGAAGCATACATAAACTCTGGCTCTATTCAAATGACCGCTTTCAAATCGATAGTGAACTGGGGTATCTCGGCAGTTGAAAAAACATTCCCTGTACTCATGATCCCTGACGTTTTGTATAAAATTTTCATGTCCCACGGCGGAGTTACTGAAGGTTATAATATGCTGGTTGATACTCAGGTTTACTACGCTATCACATGGGCAAGTGCTGTATTATTTGAAGAAACAGTCGATGTTGTAAACGGCTGGATTGAATCCAAAACCGAAAGTGACCTCGCAAGCAAATATGTTCTTCAGTTAGCTCAAAGCAGGATCGTAGGCATTGACAGGGTGAAAGAGTATCTGCTCAACGGGAAATTTATGAGCTGGCTTATTAATCTCGTTGTCAACAAGACCGAAGAAGAGATTAAAACTGAATACAATGGCGCAATCAAGAAAATTTACGACATTGCGAAAAAATGCAGATTGGAACTTTCTGACAAACTTCCGCTTTATGACACTTACGGCAAATAATTAAAGGGGGAATTGCTCCCCCTTAATGCTTCTCTTCTTCAATGTTATCGTGATAGCCTGCGACTTGAATCTTTCTCTGATTCGCAAGCTCCTCGACAAATTCCCTTTTATCGCACGGAAACTCACACGCAAGCCCGCAGCTCGATGATAATTTTCTGGGAACTGGTGCAATCCTCGCAGCAAGCCCCGAAGCCCTGCATGTCCTCTCGAATAAAAGCGCAGCACTCGTAGTCTTGAAAGTTGCCAGACAGCTCACGATGATTTATAAATACCCGTTGGCCTTGAGTAACTCTTTGGCCTTCTCGATATGTTTTGCAGGCATCTTGATTACAGGACCAGTACAGCCCATTGCACTCTCTGCGTAAATTCCTGCCTTCCATAAGACTTTCACGGCATTATCGATTTCAAGGACATCAATCCCGTGAAGTTCGTCATCAGTAGGCTCTGCTGGAGGTGCCTTCACTTCTTCTTCTGAACTTGCTGCCTTGGGTGTCAATGCCTCGATCTCTTCGTCAAGTCCTGCCTTACGTGCTGAAGCTAACTCTTCGGCGACTTTATCAGGGAGATTACCGGCAACAACGCTAGCAGTGAAAGCCAGTGCATTAGCTATAACAGGAGCACCAGATGCACGGGACACGATTGAGACCACATTACGCCAACCCTCACCGCATGAAGGTCCGTAACCCCAGCCGTTAGCCTCGTAACTGCCTCCGGTTGTGAATGACGAGAACATTTTCACTAACACATTCCCAGTCAATGTATCAGTAACGCAAATATCGACTGCTCCCGTTAATATGTCGTTGCCTCTTAAAACAGAACCGCCGTCTGCCCTGACTGAAGACCCGAACGTTATATCATAGCCCTTTTCTTTCAGGTGAGTCAATGCCCTGAAGACTGGCTGTGCTGTGTCGACGTTGAGAATTCCGACCGTAGGATTCGCAATTCCAAGGGCCTTTGCTGTTGCGATTCC
>JAFSQO010000249.1 GCA_017446645.1 Synergistaceae bacterium
GGAGACTTGCCTCCGATAGACTTTATTGCACCAGACGGGACTCCAGCAGGCTTTAACACAGCAGTACTCGCCGAAATAGGCATGTTCCTGCAGAAGAATATCGAGCTTGTCAACGTTGATACAGGTGCGAGGACTTCCGCTCTTGCTTCAGGGCGTGCTGATGTAGTGTTCTGGTACGAGGTTGACACTTCGGGCAAACTTCAGACGGACGTACCGGAGGGCGTAATTCTCTCAACGAGTTATTTCGGCTGGTATAAGTTCATTCACCTTAAGAAGGCCGAACACAGAAAAGAAGACAGTGCTGTCAGGGGCTGGGACTTAGGGCGCGAATTAATGGATTTATTCTACGGGGGCCGTTAAAGCATGAGAAAATTCTTATGCCTGATGATTTTAGTGCTTGGCCTGACCTTCACCGGCTGTGCTTACTGTGAGGAGTCTGATTATGTCGGATTCCTCACTAGACTCCGGGCAACACCTGAAGAGTTCTTCATGCTCATGAAAAAAACCTGGTCAATCAACGGCTGGATTATCACGGGAGGAGACCACACAACGAGTAAGGCAAAGTTTTATGACACTCTAATGCTAATGCAGATGGCTTTGTCACGCGGTGATATTCAGGAAATGATCCTGCCTGATTTCGTAGCTGAATACCTCGCGAAAATCAACAAGGACTACTCACCCTGCTGTATCTCGAATTCCGGAAACATGGCATTATGCTTTGGCTTCCTGAAAGACAACAAGGACCTGCGCGATAAATGGAACTCTGCATTAAGAGCTATGAGAGACGATAATACATTGGCAGGCTTTGAGAATAAATATATCAGGAATTTCCCAAAAGATACCAGCTATGATTATATTTACGGCATAGATAAGAAAAAGCGCGATAAGGAGAATGCAATACGCTTCGACAGGTTCAAAGATGCAGAGACTATCAGGGTTGCTTTGACGGGTGATTTGCCTCCGGTTGATTTTACAGCAGAAGACGGAACTCCAGCAGGTTACAGTGTTGCAGTCCTGGCCGAGATTGGCAAGCGTCTTCACGTTAATATAATGCCCGTAAACATCAGCGCAGGAGCACGAACCGCAGCCCTTGTGTCAGGACGAGCCGATATAGTTTTCTGGTACGAGGTAAATGAGTCACTCGAAACCCAGCCCGATGTCCCTGATGAAGTAATTTTGTCGGAGCCTTATCTCGTCTGGGAAAAATTTATTCACGTTAGATATGATGATGATGATGATTAGGAGGGAATAAAAATTTATGTCTCTGAATGAAATACTGTATAAAATATTAATTCAGGGCGGTTCTTATAACACTATACTGAAGGGTCTTCTTGCAACAGTCGATATTTCTGTGTTCTCGTTACTCTGGGGGACTCTTCTTGGTGCGTTAGTCTGTGCCCTGAGAATGTCGCGCCTGAAGATTCTCAATATACCGGCAAAGATTTATATTTTGATTCTTAGGGGTTCGCCCGTCTTAATGCTTTTAATGCTCATGTATTACGGCATTTTTGCACGGAGCAGCCTTGAAGCAAACACCATAGCTATAATAACGTTTTCGATGAATGTTGCAGCTCATGTCGCAGAGTTATTGCGCGCGTCAATCAGTGCTACAGATCACGGACAAGTCGAGGCGGCGAGGACTCTGGGTTTCTCGGCGTGGCAGGCTTTCCGGCTTGTTACATTGCCCCAGGTTATAAGGATCGCTAAACCCGTCTACCAGTCTACTATAGTGAATTTAATTCAATGGACCAGCGTA
>JAFSQO010000250.1 GCA_017446645.1 Synergistaceae bacterium
ATCAATATTAGAGTACCTGTGGGACGCAGGGAATTAACGCCTTTGGAGAGAATGTAAGACGCTGGCAGAATATCGCGGCGCAGTCTCGATGAATTAGGAAGCTGTCACTTCTATAAGTGGCGGTAGTTCACATAGCTGTAATGTTTAGATATAACGTACTGCTCTCTGTTATTGGTCTTTCGTCAATTCTGCTGAATGCTATTTTGTCTTATATTAAGAGGACTAACGCAATTCGAGTCCAAATGATGAACACGGGAAAATTTTACTCGTCAACGATTTCAGGGATAAAAATGATTGATACTATAAAAGCCAACGGAGCAGAGAACGGCTTTTTCCAGAAATGGGCAGGCTATCAGGCAGCAGCAAACACATCAACGCAGACGCTTATAAAACTCATGGCCAATCTTGGAAGACTTCCGGAATTCATAATATCAATTACTAATATAATAATTATTGCCCTCGGAGTTTTCTTGACAATGCAGAACGAGTTCACTTTGGGAATGATTATGACATTTCAGGGCTTGATGATGGCTTTCATGGCTCCTGCACGGACTATAATAGAAGCCGGACAGACTGTACAGGAAATGCGCACAGATATGGAACGTATCGAGGACGTTATGGAATATCCGGAAGACGTAAACTGCAAAATTAATGAAGATAATAATGACGGTGAAATTATATACAGCAAGCTCTCAGGAAACATCGAACTCAAAAACGTAACGTTCGGATATTCAAGACTTGCGCAACCTATAATACGCGATTTCTCTGTGAGCATAAAACAGGGCGGAAGCATTGCACTTGTCGGAGCTACGGGCTGCGGTAAATCTACGGTTTCAAAGTTAATCAGCGGACTTTATACTCAATGGGAAGGCGAAATACTGTTTGACGGCAAGAAAATTTCAGAGATTGACAGGAACATCTTTACAGGCTCGGTTGCCGTAGTAGATCAAGACATAACAATTTTCGAGGACACTATAGCAGCAAACATAAAGTTATGGGACAATTCTATAGAAGATTTCGAGATGATTCTTGCAGCCAGAGATGCCCAGCTTCATGATGACATTATGGAACGTGAAGGCGGATATTCCTGCAAACTTGCTGACAGAGGACTCAATTTATCAGGAGGCCAGCGTCAAAGACTTGAGATTGCCCGTGTCCTGGCTCAGGACCCTACGATCGTGATTCTTGATGAGGCGACAAGCGCACTTGATTCACAAACTGAATTTAACGTTATAAAGGCCATAAAGGACAGAGGCATAACGACTATAGTTATAGCACACAGGCTTTCGACTATAAGGGACTGCGATGAAATTATCGTAATAGATAAAGGAGTAATTGCAGAACGCGGCACTCATGACGAATTAATGGCTAAAAACGGAATTTACACGAATCTTGTAGCTGATAATCAATAAATATAAACAGGTGAAAAAATAATGGGCTGGTTTGACGAACAAATAAAGCAGAGGAAAGCAGAGGAAAGCAGCAGATGACGCAGCATTCCATGACTCGTTTGCAAAGATGGCAGCTTCTGTCATGGGGAAGCGCGATATTTCAGAGTTAGATAACGAATTAATAATAACGAAAGAAGCTATAGACGAAATCCTGAAGTTTTATCACTGCAAAGTCCAGGAATTACCGGATACTATCAAGAGCAGGGACGAAGAATTAGAATACCTTTTGCGCCATTACGGAATTATGCGCCGTGATATAGTTCTCAAAGGCGACTGGTACAAAGAAGCTTTTGGGGCAATCCTTGCGTTCAATAATGATGAAAACGGAATCCCTGTAGCTCTCTTGCCTTCAGGTTTATCGGGTTATGCATATAAGGACTCTTTGAGCGGCAGCAAAATTAAAGTCAATAAGCATAACGCAAAGATTTTTCAGGAAAAAGCAATTTGTTTCTATCGTCCGTTACCACTTAGAAAAATCGGGCTGTCAGAGCTTTTCACTTACATAAAAGACTGTATCGAGGCCAGAGATGTCTTCTTGATGAGCATGGCAACTATGGCAGTAACACTACTGGGAATGTTCTCGATGCAATTAACAAAGGCAATGACGGGGATTGTCTTACAGAGCAGAAATCTTAATATGCTGCTGGGACTATTATTCTTTATGATATGTGCTGCAGGCTCAAGGACATTAATATCTTCGGTCAGTATGGTCCTGACAAATAAAATCTCCGTAAAAATCTCTCTTTATCTTGAAGCTGCAATAATGATGAGAATCTTGTCACTGCCCTTAAATTTCTTTAGGACATACAATGCAGGCGACCTTGCAAAACGTACTCAGATGATAAAGCCTGTCTGCGTCCTCCTGTTCAGTGTAGGCTTCTCTGTAGGTCTCAGTGCCCTGATGTCATTTATGTATCTGGGGCAGTTTCGGCTGTTTGCTAAAGAACTTGTAATCCCTGCATTCATGATTATTATTTCCATGATTGTAATCACAGCCCTGACAGTCATATTGCAGATAAAGCAGTCCAAGCAGGTTATGGAATTCTCGGCAAAAGAATCCGGAATGAGTTTGGACCTAATATCAGGAGTCCAGAAAATCCGCCTGGCTGGTGCGGAGAAAAGGGCATTTGCAAGATGGGCTGACATTTTCTCGGAACAAACCAAGCACACCTACAACCCTCCTGCTTTCTTAAAGCTCAACGGCGGTGCTGTAATATCATCAAACTCTTCAAGAAATCAGAACAGGCAATCTATGATTACTGCTCCTAAAACGTTCTTGACTGCTTTAGTAATGCTGACGGGAAATATATTGCTTTATTACATAGCTGCAAACGCCTTAATAAAGCCAAGCGACTACTTTGCATTTAACGTAGGCTTCGGGGTCATAGCGGGAGCCTTCAACGCTTTATCTTATGCGTCGATTCAGATGGCACAGATAAGCCCCATGTTGTCGATGATCGAGCCTATTTTGACAACTGTACCGGAATTATCAGAAGGCAGGAAAGTTTTGTCAGAGGTTTACGGCGGTATTGAGCTTAACAACGTCTGTTTTCGTTATAACGAGAATATGCCGTATATAATAAAATAAATAATCTTTCACTGAAAATTTCTTCGGGAGAATATGTCGCAATTGTCGGCAGAACAGGCTGCGGGAAGTCTACGTTAATCCGGCTTCTGTTAGGCTTTGAGAAACCTCAGAGGGGCGCAATCTATTATGACAACCGAGATATAAACACTATAGATCTAAGATCCCTGCGCAGAATGATCGGCGTTGTAACTCAGGACGGAGGGCTGTTTCAGGGTGATATATACTCGAATATAGTTATTTCGGCTCCAAGTCTTACGATTGATGATGCATGGGAAGCTGCTGAACTCGCGGGGATTGCTGACGATATTCGGGCAATGCCAATGGAAATGCACACCCTGATTTCAGAAGGCAGCGGGGGAATTTCGGGCGGTCAGAGGCAAAGATTGATGATAGCAAGAGCCATAGCACCAAAGCCTAAAGTCCTGATGTTCGATGAGGCAACCAGCGCACTAGATAATATAACGCAGAAAAAAGTCTCTGAATCACTTGATGCCTTGAAGTGCACGAGAATTGTCATAGCTCACAGGCTTTCAACTGTGAAGAACTGTGACAGGATTTTAGTGCTTGATTCAGGCCGCATAATCGAAGAAGGAAATTATGAGGCCCTGATGAAAAAAGGCGGTGTATTTGCCTCACTTGTTGAACGACAGCAAATCTAAAATATGAAATATAAATTATAATATTAATAAATTTTATTAGGAGGCGTATTCATCATGAAGAAACTTTTTCTGTGTTCTTTAGTCGTTGTGAGTCTTGTCTCTTGTGCGTTTGCTAATGACTATGAGATAAAGATTTACTCTAACTCAAATTCTTCCGAGCGAGTTACCTGGCTCAAAAACGAAGCAAAACAGGCAGGCTTCATCATCAACATGGATGACTCGACAGTCTACAAGGGCGACACCAGTGCGATCCAGCTTGCTAACGAGAACAAAGACGGCGATGTCATTTTTGGCCTGAACGAAGTCCGCTGGTCCCAGTTAGTCAACGGCGATTACGAAAATATCCGCGTGCTTGACTGGACTCCTTCATGGGCTGATAAAGTCGGCGAGTACAAATACCCCGGCAAGGCTTACGGTATAGTCATTCAGAATATCCTGATGCTCTACAGAAAAGATGACTTAGGCACTAAGGGCAAAGAGCTTCACTTCAAACACTGGGCTGACATCGTGAACTGCGGCTATAAGTGGTACCGTCAGGGCAGGGTCGGAGGCACTACCAACATGAATATTAATAACGCTATGTTATATGCCTTCACTGATCCTAAATCACCAGCAGGCGGAATCAGCGTAGAAGGCTGGAAAACTCTCTGGGCTTACTGCGCTAAAGGCTTCTTCACAGGGGACAGCTACGGCTTTGACGGCTTGAATCGCGGAGACGTTCAGGTTTCGACTTTCTACTCTTCATCATTATATGGCAATATCGACGCAGCTGCTGACTCATCAAGCAATCCCTTAAGAGGAACTGTAGAGCCTGAGAACTGGGCACTTGTTGATATCGAAGACGGGACTTACTACATTGCAGAGTATATCGGAGTTCTCGCAAATCCAAACAGGACTCCTGAGCAGACTGAACACGTCAAGAAATTCGCTGAATGGTTCGGCAGTGCAGAGATTCAGAGGGCCTGGAGCGAGGAGTTCGACTCATATCCCTGCAACGTTGATGCAGTCGACTCAGTTCCCCCGATTTATGCCTTGAAGAACTGCGCACTCACGAAAGTTCCCGGCACTGACATGACTTACGCGGAGTATGTAGGCGCGCATTCCTCACAGTGGACTAACATCATGACTAATCTGGGCTTCTACTGGGCAGACAATGCAAACGCCCCTGCTGAACCCGACTGGGAGAATCTTGACTGGGCAACCTTGACTCAGAAGAAAGCAAAATAACATGCCTGACATCTGTAGAGGACGCAAACCAGTTATTGACCTGCTCACTAAGAGTCCTTCAAGGTGTGCAAAGTTATTTATTGCTAATAACGTAAGGCCGCCCTTCCTTGATGAGCTGCTCGAAGCTGCAAAAGTTGCTGGAGTCGTTTATCAGATAATAGACCCCAGGGCACTCGATAAATTATCAGAAGGCGTGAAGCATCAGGGAGTAATCTGCACTCTGAATCCCGTGAAGCCCGTTGAACTTGACGAATTTTTGCGTGAGATTCCTGAAGGCCCGGCCCTTGTTGTAGTTCTTGACCATATCGAAGACCCTCATAATCTGGGAGCCGTAATCAGGTCAGCAGAAGCGGGAGGAGCTTTATGCGTCATTCATGCCAAGAGACGTGCGGCAATTCCCAACGATACAGTGATTAAAACTAGTGCAGG
>JAFSQO010000251.1 GCA_017446645.1 Synergistaceae bacterium
GAAGCCTTTGCAGTCTACAAGGCAGAGGTCGAGAACAAGGCAAAAGAAGCTGACTCTATGGCACGTGAAGCAACAGAAAAATTCAAGGCAGCCGAAGAGAGAAATTTACAGGCAGCCAAACTCGAAAAGTCTTTGGCAGAGCGCGAGGAGAAATTTACAGCAAGGCTCAACGAGATAGAATTAGCAAAAGCAGATTTACTCGTCCTTGAGAAAAAGACCCAGCAAGACATTAAAGAAGCTGACGAGAAACTTGCAATGCTTGACAAACAGAAAAACGATATTGAGGCAGCACTCGCAGTACTCGATAAGCAAAAGGGTGAACTCGAAGCCAGGAAAGTAAACCTCGAAGCCCTCAAAGCCGAGACCGACAAAATCATGGCCGAAGCGAAAACACTCAAAGCCGAAGCAGATGAGAAATCCCGCAAAGCTGACGAGATAATAAAACTCAACGAAGAACAGAAAGAAATAATTGCGAAACTTGCCTCAGATCTTGCAGAGAAAGAAAACGAGATTAAGGCGTTATTTATCCCGAAAGAACACGGTGCATTAATTGCCGAATTAAACTCAGATGCCCCCACCAATATTTCATTTACTGTAACTGACAAGGGCATGATGAACTGGTCGGACGGCTCAATCCGCGCTAAAGGCATGGGTGTGGCTCCGGCGAACGGCAACGAGGCTCAGGGTATGGCTTTAGCACGACGGGCAGCAATCGTTGACTTGCAGCGAAACTTGCTAGAGACAATTCAGGGCGTTCAGATTGATTCGCAGACAAAAGTCGAGGATTTCATGGCAAAAGATACTGTGAATTCAGCAGTCAAAGGCACAGTAAACGGCGTAGAAGTCATTGATGAGAGCTGGGACGCTAAATTAAGGGTCTACACTGTACTTGGCCAAGTCAGACAGGAAAAATTATCGGGAGCCATGTCATTAATCAGGGAATCCATGACACCCGAAAAGCTGCCCAAAGAACGCTTCAAGAAGACAGGCAAGTATACGGGGCTGATTCTTGACGCAAGACACTTGAGCCTTACCCAGCAAAAATTCTTCAGGATAGTTGACGAGAAGGGCGTTTTAGTCTACGGAGCAAGCTGTGCCGACAAGAACACTCAGGACAAGCAAGGACTTTGCACATACTTTGACAACATAGTCCTCAAGACTGACGAACACGACAGAGTAGGCGACAACCCATTAGTGATTAAGGCTCAGAGATTTGCTTCAAATGGAACTGAAATAGTAATCCCAACTACTGAAGCCAACAAGATACGCAGCAATTCCATAAACTTCAGGAAGGACTGCAAGGTCATAATCGTAAGGTCATGATGATGCAAAAATTTGCGCTTGCTTTATTAGTGCTGGTATTAGTCTCTGCACCGGTTTATTCAAGTTCAAGTTCTTATTCAACGAAAGAGCTTTTTGACATGACACTTGAGAGCCTGAAATATGACGTTAGCAATAATACTGCTTACGTTCGAGGTGTCGGCAGAATAGCAGACAACAGCCCTTCAAGTCTTTTACTGGCCAGACGTGCAGCCCTTGTCGATGCCCAGCGGGGAATGCTGCTCCTCAAGAAAAGCATTAAGGACTTCAGAAGCGTGAAAAATGTTTCCGGACATGTCCCAGCACTTAGGCTTTTATCAGAGAGTACCCGTGACGGACTGTATTTTGTCGAGGTTGAAGCGGCCTTGTCGGACTTACTCAGCGGCAAAAATATAGTAAACAGGATACCAGCCTTGAGGGTAATTGTGATAGAATAGATTTATGTTTTATAGATTAAAAGATAATTTTGTTCTGCGGGGTTATGAGAAGCTCCCCTATGCTGTCGTAAATATCAAGACTGGCGCGGCTAACTTCATAGACGGCAATATGATGAATGCCCTTGAGTATTGCAACGGTAATATAGATTTGTCGTTGCCTGTTATACCTGAAGAAGTGCGCGAGTATATTGCTATAGCAGAGAAGGCTGGAGTCATCGAACCCTGTGAACAAGGACACGCCCTGACA
>JAFSQO010000252.1 GCA_017446645.1 Synergistaceae bacterium
CCCCACCTCCCGAAGAGATTCGCAAAGAAATGGAGCGTACACAAATATTTTTATTTACTTCAGACAGGGGCGAAGGCTGGGGAGCTGTAACTAACGAAGCCATGAATAGCGCATGTGCTGTAATAGCCGGCGAAAAGATTGGTGCTGTTCGTTCCCTAATTAAAGATGGTCATAGCGGTCTGATATTCAGAAATAAAAATATTAATGATTTAACGCGCAAAGTAATAAGCCTCCTTCAAAATCCTTCCAGAATTCCGGAACTTGGCCGGGCAGCCTACGACAGAATTAATGATTTATGGAACGCCCATACAGCTGCAACGAGATTTATTGAACTTTCACGAGCACTCAAAGAGAGTTCAGGGTCTGTAAGCTTATGGCATGATGATGGGCCTTGCAGTATTTCACCTGTTATATAATTTTGCGGGGTGATTTTTATATGAGAAAAATTTTGTTGATGTTAATAATATTCCTGGCTGCTTCACCTGTTCATGCTCTTGGTACTCAGTACGTGACTCTCAATGACGGCAGCAAGATGCCCGTGTTTGGTTTTGGGACTTGGACTCTTAGTGACTCCCAAGCCGAAGAGTTAGTCTACACGGCTATTAAAGCAGGTTACAGGCTCATAGATACAGCGAGATACTACAGGAACGAGTCAGGTGTTGGACGAGGGGTCAGGCGGGCAATCTCTGAAGGACTGCTTAAACGCGAAGAAATTTTCATAACAAGCAAGTTAATTCCCGGCTATAATCCTGACGAAGCAATCGATGACTCAAACAAGACACTTGGCCTTGATTATATTGACTTAATGTTGATTCATCAGCCAGGCTATAATGACGAAGAAGTCTACAAAGCCCTTGAACGTGCAGTTAATTCCGGCAAAGTAAAATCTATCGGAATATCGAATTACTACACGCCTGAAGAGTTCGAGAGGATTAATAGAATCGCCTCGATAACTCCTGCAATAGTCCAGAATGAGAATCATATTTTTTACCAGAATAATGACCTTAAAAAATATCTCGAACGTTACGGGACTGTCATAGAGTCCTGGTATCCCTTGGGAGGCAGGGGAAATACTCATGAGCTTTTCAACAACGAGGCCGTCAAGAAAATTGCAGCCTCACACGGCAAGACAGCAGCTCAGGTGATAATACGCTGGCACATTCAGGCGGGTTATATAGCAATACCAGGCTCAAAGAATCCCGAACATATCCGCGAAAATATAAACGTGTTCGATTTTGCTTTGACTGATAATGATATGAATATTATTGCAGGCTTGAATCAGAATAAGCGATTTGAAGTCTGGTAATATAAGATATAATATCCGTGAGGTGTTATAAATTTGAATGACGAAGTAAAAGTTACACGAGGTTCAGTGTGGTTTACTTGGGATGATGAGAAAGCCATATCAAACTGGAAAAAGCATAGAATAACTTTTGAAGTTGCTTCAAGGGTTTTCCTTGATGAGTATGCCCTTGTTCTTCCTGACGAACTTCATAGTGATTTAGAAGATAGAAAAAGAATCATAGGCACTGTACGAAGTAATTCGAGGCGTGTGAGAGTGTTATTTGTTGTCTATGTTGAGCGGTTCAAAATTGAGCAAGACAAGACAATCATACGCATTATTTCAGCTCGCGATGCTACAAACAACGAAAAAGAAATATACGAATATAATATAGCCAGACAATTATCATAATCATACATAATGGAGGCAATGAATTTATGAGCGTAATTTACCCGGACGATTACCCTTGGGACGAAGATGAAGCACTTGAGGCAGCTATGGCAGTACGTGATGAAGACATAGATTTCTCGGACATTCCGGAAGCTACTGCCGAAGATTTAGCCCGCGCTGTACCGGTCGGCGACAGATTCAAAGAGATGGGCAGACGCAACATAGCATTCCTCAATAAACTCTTCAGGGAATACGACGAAAAGCACTCACAGACAACGAACCCGTGAGCTATAATATCCGTGGATAGTCGATAGTGAAAAGTGAAAATCTTTTTCTACCCACTAACTACTACCCACTAATCACTTTTACTTTTACTTTTACTTTACTGCTGCACGTTCACGTAAGACTCTGCGTAAAATCTTTCCTGTTCCTGATAACGGAAATTCCGTAACGAATTCAACGCTTCTGGGGACTTTGAAGTGTGCAAGGTGTTCCTTCGCATACTTGATAATCTCCTGCTTGTCGGTCTTGGCTCCGTCTTCAAGCATTATGTATGCCTTGGGAATTTCTCCGTTAATGTCATGATGAACTCCCACGACAACTGCCTGATGAACTGCAGGGTGTTCTGCCAGAACTTTCTCGACTTCCTGAGGATAAACGTTGAAGCCTCCAACTATGATTATATCCGTAACTCGGTCAAGGATATACACGAAGCCTTTGTCATCTATCTTGACGTAATCGCCAGTGTTGAAGAAGCCCTGTGCGTCAAATCTCTCTGCGCTGATTTCAGGGGCATGAAGATAACCAGGCGTAACGCTTGGACCCTTAACCCACAAAACGCCTTCAGGTTCACAAGTATCTTGGCCTTCTCTAGTCTTGAGCTTATACTCATAACCTGAAATCACCGGGCCTATGCTGCCTGTTACTTGACTCTCGCAGTCTTTATTCACACAGATAACCGGCGAAGTCTCTGTGAGTCCATAACCTTCCATTATGTCACGCCCTAATAATTTCATTGCCTGTTTGTGGACATTAGGATTTAATTTATCGCCGCCTGTGCAGATTATCCTGATTCGTGCTAAGGGTTCAGGGGGCATTTTACCTTTTTCGACGCTCATCAACAAGAACGAAATTATCGCAGGAACTACGAACATTACATCAATCTTTGCCTCTGTGATTGCCCTTATCGTAGCAGCTGGAGGCAGGAATGACGGAGACATTGCAAGTTTCGCGTTCAGAGTCAACGGCAGTATTATCGTTACTGTATAGCCGAACGAGTGAAAGTTAGGTAAGACAGTCAAGAATGTATCACTCTCAGATAATGAAGAGACCATATCATGAACAGCAACGCAATTACTATATAAATTATCATGAGTTAAAGGCACAGCTTTGGGAAGTCCAGTAGTCCCTGAAGTTGCAAATATTACAGCAAAATCTTCTGTATCGGTCTCCTGAGTCTTACCGGTGAATGAGGGGAGTCCTACGCTGTTTAAATCACACGTAATGAACGGCCAAGTCTCAGCAAGCTCCGGGATTTCGTGTTCAGCAATTACTGCAAAGGGCTTTATTAATGCAAGAGTTCCAGTTAATGACTCAAGGCCCGCCTTCTCGTTCAACGGGCAAAACGTCCCTCCGAGTTTCCAGCAGGCCAATGACAGAGCAGGAATCAACGGCGAATTACGCAGCATTACGACAAGTTTCTGGCCTCTTGAGAAACCTGCATTCCTGAGAACGGTCTCGCAGTTATTCACGAGCTTCAGCAAATCCCCCCTAGTGTACCAGCTGCCGTCCCACCAGTAGCACTTAGTGTCGATATCTTTCTCAAGATTAGGTATGATGATGTTTTCGAGTCTCATTATTTTTTTTCACGCTCTTTCTGACGTAAGACACGCCGTAAAATTTTTCCTGTTGCCGAAATTGGTAAGGACTCAACAAATTCTACACTACGGGGAA
>JAFSQO010000253.1 GCA_017446645.1 Synergistaceae bacterium
TGTGCTTGTTATAGAGCTTTCTCATTCCGGTGCTGATCCATGTTGTAGGGTGAATTCCGTTAGTAACCCAGTCAACCGTTTCCATATTGAACATTGCGTTGCTGACCTCGGCGTGCTTCTTTGCTACTCCATTAACGTAACGGCTGTAGCGTAAGCCTAACTCGGTCATGGAAACTCCGGGCTTGTCTGGAATCATCTTGTGAATCGTGTTCCTTGCGTCATCAGGGAAGACCTGGTCAATCTCTCCGAAAGTGAAATAGTCATGGCCTGCCGGGACTGGAGTGTGAGTCGTGAAGACAACCTGCTCGCGGATTCTGTCTGGGTCATAGTAGCCGAGTTCGCGCATAAGCTCAAGAGTTAAGAAACCTGCATGGCCTTCGTTAAGATGGAACGTGTCAATGTTCATGTAGCCGAGTGCACGCAGCATTCTCATGCCGCCGACTCCGAGAATGAATTCCTGACAGAGACGATAGCGGTTGTCTCCGCCGTAAAGGTACCAGCATAGCTTCCTGTCATCAGGGTGGTTAGGCTCGAAGTCAGTGTCAAGAAAATAAACTGGTAACGGGTAACCTGTTGAGCCGATTATCTCATAAACCCAAACGCCTACTTGAATCTCACGGCCCTGAATCGTGATTGAGATCTTATTAGGTAAGAGCGTTAACTCCTTTGTTGGGTCCCAGACAACGGGCTTTTCCTTCTGCCAGTCGTCCTGGTTGAACTCTTGGACGAAATAGCCTTTACGATACAGAAGAGTAACTCCTGCCATGGGGACTCCAAGATCAGCGGCACTCTTAAGAATATCGCCTGCTAATACGCCAAGTCCGCCGGAATATGTCGGGATTGACTCTTTCAGCCCGACTTCCATTGAGAAGTAGGCTACGGGTCGGAAGGCGGGATCGTTTTCCATCAGCGTCCTGAGTGAGTTACCCAAGTCGCTTCGATGCAGTCTTTGAATCATGTTTATATACAGAGCTCCTTTCCGGTTATTAAAAGCAGACGGGCTAAATTTTTATTTGACCCGGCGTTCGCGCAACGACACGTAACAAGTGCCACTGCCCTGCAAGACTTATTAAAATGGATTTTCACTTTATTATTTGAGGTGAATTATCTCACAAAACGAGATATTTTGCGATTTTTATTTACTTGCCCAGTAAGATATTTGCGAGCTCGTCAATTTTTGCGTCAGATTCTATATCGCTTCCCCGCGAGATTCCTGCGAGTTCAGCGAGGTTAGACAGTCTTTCTTGGCCTGCAGGGTGAGAGCTGAAACCGTTTGACTCCGAAGACATGAAGCCGGAGTCAGCGATTCTTTTTATAGCATTGTAGAGTCCGCGAGAGTCATAGCCTGCCTTCACAAGAATCTTCGAGCCGTATTCGTCAGCCTGAGTCTCCTGCTCTCTGCTGAAGCTGCTTTCTCTGAGTTCAAACTCTATATTACCGATTGCTGCTGCCAGAGAGTCACTTTGCCTTGAATCTGAGTTAGAGTTCATAATAATCTTTGCCGTATCGATTAACACGTCATTATTATAGTGGCCAAGCATTATATGACCGAGTTCGTGGCCCAGCACTCCGGCGATCTCGTCTTCAGTCCGCAATAGACTCATCAAGCCTGTAGTAACGTGAACGCTGTAATCGTTTATATCATGAAACAGGACCCAGGCATTTGGCTCCTCATCATCCTCGAAGTTAATTGCAAGTTCGGGAAAATCTGCGGCTTGTGCGATTCTCCTCCAGGCGTTATTGACAACATGACGGGTTAAGGCAGCTTCTGACTTTAGAGTGAAAGCTTCACAAAGAGTCAGGAATATTAACAGGGTGATAAATTTTCTCATCAATCTACCCATTCAACAGAGTCTAAAATCATGTTCATGTCGTCTTGAATCTTTTCGTCGTCCTGAAACCCCGACAGTGTCAACACAATATAATGGCCGTCATCTTCGCTAATCATCGCGATTCCTTCTGCGCCTGAATTATGAATGAAATTGAATGAGTAATCACCGTCAGAATCTTGCGCTAACCCAGTGCCCTTCATCTGGATATAGAGCCGCTCGACAATGTCAGTGAAGTCTGCTCCACCCAAGGGATTAAAGGCAACTGCGACAGAGGCGTTGGAATTCAGGGACTTGATGACCATAGTGCTGCCTGAATCCTGACGAAACCACCCTGACGGAGTAGTAACTTTAAATTTTGCATGAACTTTAACAGGAGCTGACAACGAGAAAATAATTACAAGAGAAATTAATAA
>JAFSQO010000254.1 GCA_017446645.1 Synergistaceae bacterium
GACTCCAGCCAGCTTTCAAGAATTAATACAGCTGCAATCTTGTCTACGTGACTTTTACGCTTCTTTCTCGACACGTCAGCTTCGATTAGCATTCTGTTCGCTATAACGGTCGTGAATCTCTCATCCCATGTTACAAATTTTCTTTCAGGGTAAGAAACTCTCAACTCGTCAACAAGTCCTGAAATTCTATCGCCTGCCTCGCTGACTTTGCCGTCGGTTCTTACTGGCAAGCCTATAACTATCAAAGCAGGGTCGTACTTCTCAAGAGCCGATTCAAAATCACTCAGCCATGTTTTAGAGTCCCAGACTCCTAGACCCTGAGCAATTATCTCTGAAGGATCTGAGACTGCTGCACCGATTCTTACGCTGCCAATGTCAAGGGCTAATATCCTGCTCAATTCGCTAAAGTCCCTTCAAGTTCGCGAACATACTCAATCGGAAACGGAGGACAAGCTATGGGCTTCATCGCAATAGAAAGCAGCTTGGCCGGGTTATCGTCAGGGGCAACGTGATTCAAATTCAGATGACCGCAAACCCTGCACCTGTGAATTATTGACCACTCGCCATTTTTGCGAACCCATATGCCTATAGGTTCCATAATGCCCCCGCAGTCTGCCTTGCGATCTCCCGGCTCATTGTCCAAGTGAAGACTTGAGAGGCAATTGCTGCAGTGATTCCTGTGTCTCTCACCGTAAATCGGAGGATTGACCTTCCAGCCGCAGACTTTGCAGGTAAAGCCCTCCATACACGTCGCCGTCTTGTAGTTCTCATGATTGAATTTCCTGCGCTTGTTTTCTCTGTTCACGTTAAGACCTCCTCAAGTTTGTAAAATTTGCGTTCTCTTGGGAGGTTCTGAAAATTTATATGCTCCAGACCTCCCGGCCTAGTGCAATCTTTAATATAAATCTCATGTTTCTTATTTCTCCTTTGTTTGAGATTTAACAAGTTCGCGGATTTTTGTCAAAGCCTCCTCAAGTTTCGAGCCTTCACGCCCTCCGCCTTGAGCAAGATTCTTTCTGCCTCCGCCTTTACCGCCTAAAATTATACACGCTTCCTTAACGAGTGCCCCTGCATTAACGCCCTGATTCACTGCTTTGTCGTCTGCCATGACTACAAGCTGGCATGAATTA
Source organism: Synergistaceae bacterium (assembly GCA_017446645.1). Lineage (GTDB taxonomy): Bacteria > Synergistota > Synergistia > Synergistales > Aminobacteriaceae > JAFUXM01. The sequence continues at coordinate 1,131 of JAFSQO010000254.1, forward strand.
TCTTCAGTGTTCACTGACGCAAGAATTACGATATTCGGTTCAGGTCTTGCCCTTGCCTTGTCGCCGATGTCACGCAGCATGTTCGCTTGAATGTCCGGGAATCTCCCAATCTGAAGCAAAATCCCGTTAATCTCTTCGCGCTCTAGGAATCTCTCGGAATTTTCGAGTAACTCCTTCAACTTCACTGCCTGAATCTGACTCTTCATGGTCTTGAGGTCTTCGATTAAGGTCTTGGCCTTCTCGTTGAGATTATCCTCGTCAGTCATTAACAACGCTGTCATTGAAGTCCTCAACGCAAATAATTTTTGCAATATAGTCAAAACGTTCATACCTGTAGTAGCTAAGATTCTACGAGTTCCTGAGCCAATGCTTTCTTCGCGCAAAATCTTGAAGCTCCCGATGTCTCCTGTGCGTTTAACGTGCAAGCCTCCGCAGAGTTCCATAGAGAAATTCGGAACAGTAACGACTCTGACTGTGTCGCCGTATTTTTCTTCAAAGAGTGCTTTTGCTCCCAGTTCTTGAGCCTCTTCTTTGCTGTGTTCTGAAATATTTAGCTCTGAGTTATTCAGGATTTCCTGATTTATGATTCTCTCTGCCTCGATAATTTCTGACTCAGTTACAGGAGAATGATGGGTGAAGTCAAATCGCAAAAACTCGTTTGTCACAAGTGAACCGGCCTGCCTGACATGACGGCCAAGTACACGCCCTAATGCCTCGTGCAATAAATGAGTCGCTGTGTGGTTGCGTCTGATTGCTGCCCTTCTCTCGTTGTCAACAAGACAGATAACTTCATCGCCAACGTTAATAACGCCTTGAGCCTCGCACTTCACGGAATGAACGATAATTTTGCCGTGAGGTACGGTGTTCATGACTTCGAGAGATAAATTGCCGGTCTTGATTGTTCCTGTGTCGCCGACTTCTCCGCCTCTTTCTGCATAAAACGGAGTAGAGTCCAACACAAGCTCGAATTCGCAAGGAGTGTTGACGCTGTCGACTCTGCCTTCAGGAGTAATTATTGCTAAGATTTTTCCTGAGTCCGAAAATTTTTCATAGCCCGTAAAATTCGTTGCTCCTGACTCGTTCTCTAATTCTGTGTAGACATCGCCGGCTAATGCGCTCTTCTTCTGTTTGCTTGATGCCCTGGCGCGTTCTCTCTGGGCGTTCATCGAGGACTTGAAACCTTCGTCATCAAGTGTGAAGCCCTGCTCTTCAGCCATCTCGCGGGTTAATTCAGGGGGGAAGCCGTAAGTGTCATAGAGAGTGAAAATCACTTCGCCGGGTATTTCTTTGACTCCTTGAGCCTTGAGTCCGGCAATTTCTGAGTCAAATAACTCCGTGCCCTGTTTAAGAGTCTTGTTAAATTTCTCTTCTTCGAGATTAATTATCTGCTCAATTACAGGACGCTGAGTGATTAATTCTCTGTAAGGATCACCCATTATCTCTATCAATATGGGAAGATACTCACACAAGAATAACCCCTCAAAGTTTAGCAGCTTTCCAAATCTCACTGCACGGCGCAATAATCTCCTTAAGACGTAACCGGGACCATCATTTGAAGGCAGGACTCCGTCAGCCAGCATGAAGGCAACGCTTCTCACGTGATCTGCGATGACTCTGACGGCCATGTCATTGCGCGGGTTATCACCGTATTTAATGCCAGCTCTCTTACACGTGTAATTAATCATAGGCGTGAACAAATCCGTCTCGTAGTCAGTATCTACTCCCTGAACGACTGAAGCAAGACGCTCTAAGCCCATTCCCGTGTCAATATTCTTGTGAGGCAATAGGGGTAAACTGCCGTCCTTCTGTCTGTCGAACTGGGTGAAAACGAGATTCCAGATTTCCATGTATCTGTCACAGTCACAGCCGACTCCGCATGTGGGTTTGCCGCATGAGTACTTCTCACCGCGATCGTAGTAAATCTCACTGCAAGGCCCGCAAGGTCCTGTGTCGCCCATGAACCAGTAATTATCGTCCTGGCCAAACCTGAAGATTTTGCTTTCAGGTAAGCCGACTTCATTGTGCCACACGTTAAAAGCTTCGTCATCGTCAAGGTAAATCGTAGCATAGAGTCTTTCAGGATCAAGTCCGACTCTCTGAGTCAAAAACTCCCATGCCCAAGTGATGGCCTCGTGTTTGAAGTAGCTGCCCCATGAGAAATTGCCAAGCATCTCGAAGAAAGTATGATGTCTCGCAGTCCTGCCGACGTTCTCGATGTCGTTAGTCCTTACGCATTTCTGACTCGTTACGACTCTGGGGTACTCAGGCTCTTTGATTCCCAAGTAATAGGGCTTGAGAGGGACCATTCCCGCAATCGTGAATAAGAGCGACGGGTCTTCCGGGACAAGTGAGAAGCTAGGGAGGTGCTTTGCTCCTTTTTCCTCCCAGAACTTTATGAACATTTCACGCAATTCAGCAGCTTTTCTGTACTGCATTATTTGGCCTCCTCTTTAGCAAGACTAATCTTGTCAATGAACGGCTTGAGTAAATCAACAGGCACAGGGAAGAATGTAGTAGTGTTTCTATCGCCTGAAATTTCGCGTATAGTTTGCAAGTACCTCAACTGCAAGGTAACCGGTGAGGTTTCCATTTGTTTGGCTGCTTCGGATAATTTTGCTGCTGCCTGAAGTTCTCCTTCTGCTGCGATGATCTTTGCCCTTCTCTCGCGTTCTGCTTCAGCCTGCCGAGCCATTGCGCGCTTCATGCCTTCCGGGAGTTCAAGCTCTTTGACTTCAACGGCACTGACTTTGATTCCCCAAGGGTCTGTTCGTTCGTCAATGATTTTCTGAAGTTCCTGATTGATTTTCTCTCTTGATGATAAAACTTCGTCAAGCTCTACTGAACCTACAACGCTTCGTAAAGTTGTCTGGGCTAATTGGCTGGTTGCTACGACATAATTCTCAACTTCGACGACTGACTTTGCAGGCTCTAAGACTCGAAAATAAACGACAGCATTAACTTTAATTGCTACATTATCCTTCGTGATTACTTCCTGAACTGGAACGTCAAGAGTCAGGATTCGCAAATCTACCGTGACTGATCTGTCAATAAACGGAACTATGAAGACAATTCCGGGACCACGGCTGCCAACAAGACGGCCAAGTCTGAACAAAACGAGCCGCCTGTATTCAGGGACTATTTTGATCGCAGTTGACAGGATAATAATCAAGAAAAACAACGCGACAAAGATACTGCCTATGCTGGATATAACAGAGCTTAAATCGCTAATATCGATAATCATAAAAATCTCACCTTTCTGAAATTAATTAATTTTCTACGATGACTATTGCGCACGCTAAATCTTTTTCGTGACTCAATGAAAGAAATATTTTATACGGAAATTTAATTTTTTCACTAAGCCTTATACCTGGTTTGCCGTCTGAGTCATGAATCACTGCAAAGTCCTCGCCATTCATGACTCGCATTAAATCAACTCCCGATGCCTTACAGAATGCTTCACGGGCTGCAAAACAAGCTGCGTAACTTTCAAAACGTCTCCTGCCTTTTGACTCTGCATATGCAATTTCTTCAGGAGTAAAAATTCTATCACGAAAATGTTCTGACTCTAAAGCCTTCTCGATTCTGGATATGCTGCAAAGGTCAATGCCTACTGCCTGAATCATTTAAATAAATTCTTGACTCTGTCAAAGAAACCTGGCTCGCCGTCACCTACTGGGGCCTTCATTTCTTCCGCAAGCTGCTTGATTAAATCCTTCTGCTTATCCGTGAGTTTAGTAGGCACATCGATAAAGACATGAGCATACAAATCGCCGTTAGAGTTAAGCCTGTTATTGAGCTTCGGCATTCCCTTACCCTTGACCTTCAGGACTTGGCCGTGTGAAGTTCCAGCAGGTACAGAAATTTTCGCCTTCTCCCCGTCAAGAGTCTTAATCTCCAACTCGCTCCCTAAGACTGCCTGAGGATAAGTGATGAATAACCTTGTGTGAAGGTCCTGGCCCTCGCGCTCGAAATCTTTATCGGGTGCAACATCAACCACCAAATACAAATCGCCTGGTTCGCCGCCGTTGTGTCCGTCCTCGCCTGCGCCTGGGATTCTGAGCCTCATGCCCCTCTCAATGCCTGCTGGAATCTTGACTTCGATAGTATGCTTCTTGCGAATATGTCCGCGCCCTCCGCACTCGTCGCATTTGTCGCGAATTATTTTGCCTCTGCCCTTGCATTCAGGACAAGTCGTAATGCTCACGAACTGCCCGAATAAACTTTGCTGGGTCTGTCTTACCTGCCCCTGTCCTTTGCATCTTGGACAAGTTTCGGGTTTAGTGCCTGGTTTTGCACCTGTGCCGTTGCAGTGCTGGCAATTCTCGTACTTCATGACATCAACGTCGCGGGTCAAGCCTTTATATGCATCAAGAAGCGAAATATTGACGAGCATCTCTATATCATCGCCCTGTCTTGCTGCGTTGGGGTTCGAGCGTTGTTGATAACCGCCCGCAAAGCCGCCTCCGAATGCCTGAGAGAACATATCGCCCAAGTCCCCGAATAAGTCATTCAGGTTTACTCCGCCCATGCCTCCAAATGGATTGCCGCCGGAATTTGAGCCTGTCATGCCGAACTGGTCATAACGAGCGCGTTTATCAGGGTCATTCAGGACTGCATAGGCTGCATTAATCTTCTTGAATTTCTCTTCTACAGTTTTATCGCCTGGATGTGAGTCAGGGTGATATTGATGAACAAGTTTGCGGTATGCTTTTTTTATATCTGCCTGAGTCGCATCTCTTGGGACTTCAAGAATCTCGTATAAGTCCTCCAAAATTTACAAAACACCTTCCTAATAGTGATTAATATTTCTAATGATAGCAATAAAAATTACCCTTCTGCAATTAATTTAATCACAGAAGGGTGTAATAATAAATTTTCTGTGAGTAAATAAATTTTTACTTACTGCGCCGTCTTGCAGGTCTTGCCGGGGCTTCGAGTCTCTGCTTCAGTTCCTGAGCTGGTTTGTAGTTCGGGTTAATTTCCAGAGCCTTGTTTACCCAGTTTAATGCTTCGTCCCTGTGATTGCGTAATCTCTCTGCTGCGAGTCCTGCCCAGTAAGCTGCAAGATAGTTTGCAGGGTCTGCTTCTGCTGCCTTGACGTAATCCTCGAATGCCTGTGTGATTCTGTTCGAGCTGTATTTCTGATAGGCTGCTCTCTGCATGGCTATTAACTCGCGGCGTTTCTCTGCAGGAATGTTGTAAGTAAGTATCATTGCTGCTTCTGTCGAGTTATTGGGGTCAAATGCAGGAAGTTCCTTTATCAGGGCCTCAAGCTCGTTGACCTCGATAGTCTTGCGCGCTGTATCTGCCTCGCGTCTTGATAAATCCGACTCACGTCCTGCAAGGGCTGCTGTCTTTTCGTCAAGCTGTTTATTCTTGCTGGCAAGTTCTGACTCTTTTGCTGAAAGTTCTGACTCTTTCTTTGCAATTTCTGACTCAGAGTCTTTTATTGCAGCAGTCTGGCCGGATAATTTTTTCTCCTGCTCACTCACTGAATTTTCACGGGTTGTTATTGCCTCTTCACGAGTTTTCAGTGCGCTGTCTCTCTGATTCAGATTTGCCTCAAGCTCCTGAAGTCTTGCACCTGTAGCTTCACGCTCTGTTAATGCTGCCTCACGCTTGACGAGTTCTGACTCTCTCTCTGTGAGTTTGTCAGCTGCTTCTTTGGCAGTGGTCTTTGCGTTGAGTTCGCTTTCACGTTCTGCAAGAGCTGCCTCTCTCTTTGCCAGGTCTGCCTCACGTCCTGCGATTAGGGTAGCTGACTCTGCGAATTTCTGACTCTCCTGGGCAAATGCCATTTCACGGCGGGCCAGTTCTGCCTCACGGGCCATCAAGTCCATCTCTCGCTTGTTAATCTGGGTTTCACGGCCAAGCAATACTGCTGAAGTTCCGGAAATCTCGCGCATCTTTGTCGTGAGTGAAGCTGAACGTGATGCAAAATCCCTTTCCTTCTTGACGAGTTCAATCTCACGGGCTGCAATGGAATCGCCAAGCACTTCGAGTTCCTCCTCGCGTTCTGCAAGGGCTGCTTCTCTGGCTGCTAATTCGTCCTGTTCTGACTCTGACTCTGACTCATTATCTGTAACTTGTGCCTGTGGTTCTGAGTCCTGAGACTCCGCAACTGCCGGGGCTTCTGACTCAGTCACTACTTCTTTCTGAACAGGATTAACTGCTTCGGGTTCGTCGGCATAAGAGACTGCACAAAGCACCATGAGCATCAACACGAGCAACGCTATTTTTCTGAACATAAAACTAAATCCTCCCTGAGCGAAAAAATTTTTTTTGTGTTAATTCTATAATATCAGCAAGTTTTTAACAAATTTGAGAGAGTATACGAAAAACAGCACCCCACGAGTAAAGCATGAAGTGCTGCGAAAATTTCATGAAATTCTCAAAGTATTCTTAGCCCATAGTGTCCCAGCTCTGGCCTTCCTCGATCTGGTCGCTGCCAGTCAGGTACAGCTCTTTGGGAACACCTGCAACTACGATTCCTGATTTCGGGTCAACGTAGTAATTCTTGCTGTCAAGGTCTCTGTCTTCGCCGATCACTGTGCCGTCGGGGATAATATTATGTCCGTCGATAATGGCTCTCTTGATTCGGCAATTGCGTCCGATTACAACGTCGTGTCCGATTATACTCTCTTCGACTACGCTGCCTGCCTGAATCAGACAGTTACGTGCAAGGACTGAGTTCTTAACGTCAGCTCCGAAAATCCTGCTGCCTTCTGAAAGCATTACCCTGTCAATATTGCAGGGATGGCCGCTGTCGGGATAGCAGTATGAGGGCGGATCACCATATGATACCGTGCGGATTGGCCACATAGGATTATAGAGGGTCATTTCTGACTCGTGGCTGATGAGTTCCATGTGTGCCTGCCAGTAAGCATAGAGGGTTCCTACGTCTCTCCAGTAGGGTTTATCGGTTCTCCACTGGTGAATTAATTCCGTCTCTGCTGAGGGGTGAGGCAGAATATTTGTCGAGAAGTCATAGGCGCATACCTTCATTCCGTGAGCTACGAGATCAGGAATAATATCCTTGCCGAAGTCGTGGCTGGTCTCTTCCTTCATTGCGTCATCGTCAAGTGCTTCCTCTAAGACCTTGCGCTCGAAGACGTAATTACCCATTGAGACGTAAGAATATCCGGGCTTATCTGGGATCTCCGGAGGATTCTTAGGCTTCTCCATGAACTCGATGATTCTTCCGCTAGCGTCTGTCTTAATGCAGCCAAATGCAGTAGCTTCTTCAACAGGGACAACATTTGCTGCAATAGTAACGTCAGCGTGTTGGGCTATGTGCCAGGCAATCATCTGGTCAACGTCCATCTTGTAGATATGGTCTGCTGCGAAGATGCAAACCCTGTCAGCCCTGTAACGGGTTATCATGTGCTTGGCCTGATAAACTGCGTCCGCTGTGCCCTGGAACCAATGCTCACCGCTCCACATCTGAGCAGGTACGGTAGTTACGAAGAAGTCACGGCCCCTCATTGCTCCTCCGAACTGCCAGCCCCGTTCGATATGCTCGTTGAGTGACTGGCTCTTGAACTGGGTGAGGACGTAAATCGAATAAATCCCGCTGTTAATTAAATTGGAGAGAGCAAAATCAATGATACGATACTTTGCGGCGAAGTAAACTGCAGGCTTTGCGCGATAACTTGTGAGGGGCATTAATCTTTCGCCTTTACCGCCGGCTAAGACGATGCCTAACACTCTTCCGTGTTTGCCTGTATACATGATTAAAACTAGACCTCCTTTTAGAATATATACAAAAAACGCTCCCTGAAATTTTTGATTAAAACAAGGAGCATATTTTTTCTTACTGCATTAAATCTTCGTACATTGCTTTGTACTGACCGGCTGATTTGTCCCAAGTGAAATCTTCGGACATACCTTCGAGCATTATTTTCTTCCACTCGTCTTTGTTGTCGTTGTATCTCTCTACAGCGCGCCTTAATGCCCACATCATGCCGTCAACATCGCAGGTCTGGAACGTAAAGCCGTTTCCGCCCTCTGGTCTGTCAACGTCAAAGACTGTATCACGGAGTCCTCCGACCTCGCGAACTACTGGGACAGTGCCGTATCTCATAGAGATCATCTGACTTAAACCGCAAGGCTCAAATACTGAAGGCATCAAGAAAATATCTCCGCCAGCGTACATTAAGTGCGATAACGGTTCATCATAGCCCTTGAACAACTTTATGCTGTCGGGGTTAGCTTCCTGAGCCTGAAGAATTCCGTTCTCAATCCAGTCCTGACCTGAGCCGAGAATTAATAATTTAGCTCCGGTCTCTGCAATCTGGTGGGCTGCATTGAATACCATATCGAAGCCTTTTTGCTCAACGAGACGGCTTACACACACTATAACAGGATCTTTTGTCTTGGGATCGAGTCCTGCCCTCTTTAGCAGTTCTTTCTTGCATTCAGCCTTGCCCTTGAGGTCTTTCACGCTGAAATTCTTGGGGATTGCCTTATCGCCTGCAGGGTCCCAGAATTTCGTATCAAGTCCGTTGATGATTCCCCTGAGCTTGCTTCTCTGATGATAGAGAATTCCGGAAAGCTCACGCGTTGACTCGTAAGTCTGGATCTCGTTTGCATATGTCGGCGAGACTGTGCTGACTGCCGTAGCTGCGACGATACCGCCCTTGAGCAAATTAACCTGTCCATAGAATTCCATTGTTGACGAACTGAAGCTCCAGGGTTCGAGACCTGATGCTTCCAAGAATGGCGACGGCTCAAAGATTCCCTGATAAGCAACATTGTGAAGGGTCATGATGCTCTTTCCGCCGGTCTGCCGGTAATGTCTGTGCCAGGCCAGTGCACAGGGCAGAAATGCGCTCGTCCAGTCGTGGCAGTGGTAAATATCGGGCTCCCAGTCTATAGCGTCTTTGAGTTCAAGTGCCTGCATACAGAACACAGCAAACGGGGAAGCAGTCCAGAAGTTGAGCTGATAGGGATACTGGCTGCCTGTATAATCTTCAGCCTTCAAAAAATATGTCGTAACTCCCTCAACATTTGCCTTGATGACTTCGGCTGAATGAATCCGCCAGTCATACGCAGCATAAACTTTCGTCTTCACAGTCGTAGTCTTTACCCCTGAACCCGCAACTTTTTCAAGAACTCCGGGCCATGCAGGAGTTACAACTCTGACATCTACACCAGCCTGCTTCAAAGCCTTAGGGAGTGAACCTGCAACATCACCAAGCCCACCGACCTTTGAGAACGGGGCAAGCTCTGTCGTTACAAAAAGTACTTTCACAGCACTACCGCTTTTCGTAGTCATTTACTACACTACATTCCTTTCACTACAAAAATTATTTTAAGCTAATATTATAAGCCTACTACATACCCCTGAAGTCAATCGAATATGCCTTCGCTGAGTATTCGCGAACTACCCTGTGAGTGTTAAAGAAGCTCGCGTCAAGGGCAATTGTATGCCTCATCATGTCAACCCACTTATCATGATCATTGTAGTACGTGGGGATAACTTTCTCCTCTAATTTCTTGTATAAATCATCTGCATCAAGATTTTCATCATAATGCGCGTCTGCATTCGTCTCCGTAGGTTCAGGACCGATTGACCAGCCGGTTACGTCCTCAATCCAGCCTTCGATCCACCAGCCGTCAAGCACTGAGAAGTTCATTATGCCGTTCATTGCGCACTTCATTCCCGAAGTTCCGCTGGCCTCTCTGGGTCTCAACGGGGTATTAAGCCAGACATCAACGCCCTGAGTCAGGAGTGAAGCAATCTCCATGTTGTAATTATCAATAAAGACTATAGGCACATCACCGGCTAATTCTTTTGAAGCCCTGCGAATCTTCTGGAGTAATCTCTTGCCTCCGTCATCGTGGGGGTGTGATTTGCTGGAGAAAATGAACTGAACCTTTTTGCCTCCTGCTATCCTCTTGAACCTCTCTATGTCAGTTAATAACAGGTCTGCGCGTTTGTAAGTAGCTGCTCTTCTTGCGAAGCCTAAAGTCAATACATCAGGGTCTAACTGGACTCCGTTGGTCTCAAGAATTCTTGCAAATAATCTCAATTTAGAAGCCTGATGAGCTGCCCAGATTTCTTCTTTCGGAATAGTGAGAGCCTGAACGAGCCTGCCGGGGTCTAACTCCCATCCCGGTATGTGCTTGTTATAAAGCTTTCTCATTCCGGTACTGATCCAAGTTGTAGGGTGAATTCCGTTAGTTACCCAGTCAACAGTTTCCATATTAAACATTGCGTTGCTGACTTCGGCGTGCTTCTTTGCAACTCCATTTACGTAGCGGCTGTAGCGTAAGCCTAACTCAGTCATGGAAACTCCGGGCTTGTCGGGGATCATCTTGTGAATCGTGTTTCTTGCGTCATCCGGGAAGACCTGGTCAATCTCTCCAAACGTGAAATAGTCATGGCCTGCCGGAACTGGGGTGTGAGTCGTGAAGACAACCTGCTCGCGGATTCTGTCGGGGTCATAGTAGCCGAGTTCGCGCATCAGTTCGAGAGTTAAGAATCCTGCATGGCCTTCGTTTAAGTGGAACGTGTCGATGTTCATGTAGCCGAGTGCACGCAGCATTCTCAAGCCGCCGACTCCGAGAATGAACTCCTGACAGAGACGATAACGATTATCACCGCCGTAAAGATACCAGCATAACTTCCTGTCATCAGGGTGATTAGGCTCAAAGTCAGTATCAAGGAAGTAAACGGGAAGCGGGTAACCTGTTGAGCCGATTATCTCATAGACCCAAACGCCTACTTGAATCTCACGGCCTTGAATCGTGATAGAGACCTTATTAGGTAAGAGCGTTAACTCCTTTGTAGGATCCCAGACAACGGGCTTTTCCTTCTGCCAGTCGTCCTGATTGAACTCTTGGACGAAATAGCCTTTACGATAAAGAAGAGTAACTCCTGCCATGGGGACTCCCAGATCAGC
>JAFSQO010000255.1 GCA_017446645.1 Synergistaceae bacterium
ATATAACTCGAATTCAGGCAATAAATCACTTGCAGAGGCATTACAGGGAATGTGGAAGAGTGCCCTGGGTGTTGAAGTCGAATTGCTCAACGAAGAGTGGAAGGTTTTCCTTGAGACCAGAATCCGCCGTGACTATGACATAGCCCGCGATGCCTGGATAATGGACTTCTTTGACGCAGCAAGTATTCTTGAACTCTGCACTACTAACTCGCCTCAGAATAATACGGGTTACTCGAACCCTGACTTTGACGAGTTCATGAACAAAGCGACTTACGAAATGGATCACGTTAAACGCATTAATTACATGCACGAGGCCGAGAAGATTTTGATGAAAGACTTGCCTGTATTGCCGATATATTTTTACTCGTCGGCTGTTATGCAGAGCAGGCGCGTGAAAAATATTTACCGTTCACCAAGGGGCTTTGTATTATTCAGGGGAGCGGAAGTCGAATAACGTTACACAGCTGAAAAATTTTTCTCACTGTGCTATCATTCTTTAATTCAATAAATTTTTGCACGAGGTGATTTGTTTATCATGAAGAAATTATTACTTTCTCTTCTCGTTATCTCACTGGCAGCTTCATGTTCGTTTGCTGACCCTGAGCCAATCAAGATCGGCGAAATCGCAACAGTAACCGGAGACTTTGCAGCCTATGGTGTTGCCGAAGTCGAGAGCATCAAGATCGCTGTCAAAGAAATCAACGAGGCCGGTGGAGTTCTTGGCCGTCCCCTCGAAGTCATCATGTACGACTGCAGAACACGTCAGGAAGACATGGTCAACGCTGCCCGAAGATTAGTCGAGCAGGACAAGGTCGTCGCAGTTATCGGCCCTTCAGGTTCAGGTTTGTGCATAGCCGCCGCTCCGATTTTCAACCGCGGACATGTTCCTCATCTGGGCACACTTCCTACAAACCCTTTAGTTACAGTTGATGATTCAGGCAAGGTCAGACCCTACAACTTCAGAATTTGCTTCCTTGATCCTTATCAGGGCGCAATCATGGCTCAGTTCTCTGCTGTAAATCTCAGGGCAAAGAAGGCAGCCATTCTCTATGACGTTTCGAGTGACTACTCACAGGGACAGCGCGAATTCTTCATCAAGAGCTTCGAGAAATCAGGCGGCAAAATCGTAGCTGATGAGGGCTTCAGGGGTGAAGACGTTGACTTCAGGTCACAGCTTACCAACATGAAGGACGCAGATGCAGATGTATTCATCTTCCCGTTCATGGGTAAGTCATTGCCTTTAGCAGTCAAGCAGGCCAGAGAGCTTGGCATTGAGTCCCCAATCGTTGGCGGAGACGGTTACGGCGATTTCATGTGGGAAATTTCAGGCGAGACGTTGCGCAACACCTACTGGGTCAGCCATGTTGACAGATACGACCCTGCGTTAAAAGTCTTCTTTGACAAGTACAAGGAGAGCGCAGGCACAGAGTGTCAGGAATTCATGAACGCTGTTATGGCTTATGACTGCGTTTACTGGCTGAAGGACGCAATCGAGAGAGCTGGCAGCACAGACCCCGAAAAAGTTCGCGATGCCCTTGAGCAGACGAAGGACCTCAAGTTATTCCACTGTGTCTTAACTATGGATGAATTCCATAACCCTACAGGCAAGGACGGAGTTATGTTGCGCTGTGATGCTGACGAGAGAAAAGCATTGTTCTTTGCCAAGATTCGTCCGGAATAAATTAGGCATGTGAATTAATATTTTTGCCGGCTTTGCATTCTTTTCGCAGGGCTGGCGTTTTTTATTATTATTCAGGAGGTAATCGTATAGTAAGCAAATAAGTAATAATTATTCTCATTATTTTATTCGATAAAAATTTAATGAAAGGAGGAAGATGCGAAGAGCTGTATAATACTTCCGAAAGGAGGTGTATCGAATGTACAAGGCGATAGTGATACGTTTATTGCCAACGAGGTCACAAGCGAAATTATTTTGGCAGAATGTTGGGACAGCACGCTGGACTTGGAACTGGGGACTTGACACGCAAAAGAAAGCATATTCTGACGAGAAGAGATTTTTGAGCGTGAATGAGTTGAAGCGAAAATTCACGAAAGTCCGAAACGATGAGA
>JAFSQO010000256.1 GCA_017446645.1 Synergistaceae bacterium
AAAGGCAACTGATAGCTCATTCGTGAGTCTCATTCCTCCTGATATTGACATTACTGTTGATGCGATGGCAGGGATTTCTTCATCATGGGACGAGACTACAAAGAGATTCATATGGGCACGAAAAGATAATTACGAGGCAATGATTCACCTCAAGAACAACGGAATTTCTTTCCAGACAGGAGCAAACAGCGGAGAGGACTTCATGATTGATTTAGGTGACATGTCCTGTGAAGCTCTTAATTTGTCAGGTGTGAATCTTTTGACGCGGGAGTCTGCCTCACGTTCGATAAGCACAATCGACAGGGCAATCAACAAAGTTTCAGGCCAGCGGGCAAAGATCGGAGCCTACGAAAATGCCCTGGAACACACGATGAATAATCTCAAGACTACGAGCCTAAACATAACTGCTGCTGACTCAAGAATCAGGGACGCGGATATGGCTAAAGAGATGATGAAGTTCGTGAAGAATCAAATCCTGAATCAATCGGGGACTTCAATGCTTGCTCAGGCAAACCAGCTGCCCAGCTCTGTGCAGAATCTCTTTCAGTAATAAAAATAAACCCCCCGGCCAAGTTCTGACTGGGGGAAAAGTTTTTGCTAGCTATATTGTCTCTCGACTGCTCCGTGAACTTCTTCAAGTTTTGGCTCGTAACTCTGCCTGAATCTTCCGAAGCAAACGTCCATCTGCTCGTAGAATGCAACGCTCTCAAGTCCAACAAATCTCTGCACGATAGCCTCAGCTGTAGGCATGTAGCGAATCTTGCCGTCATACATCTTGACGACAGTAACGCCGCTGACTCCCTGCTCAAGCAAAATCACTGCTGCTGCACCAATCTGCTTGCCGAAGTTTACGTCATATGCTGAAGTCGAACCGCTCCTTACAATGTGGCTTGGGATGACTTCGCGGATTTCAGGAATCTCGAAGACTCCGGGGACGTACATTTCTGAAGTCTTCATGAACTGCTTGATTTCAGGGTCTTCCTTCATCATGTTCTCAAGGGTCTCTTTGACAAAGCGTCCTGCTCCTGCAAGTTTCGGGTGTCCGAATGAGTCAGTGCTTGCTCCGCCGCCGTCTGAGAAGAGATTGCCGTCTTCACCCCTGACTCCTTCAGCAACTACGATTGTGTAAGTGCCTGCATGAACGTCAGAGTTGAGAATTCGCCTGATATAATAATGCTTGAGGTGAGCGTAGACAGCGTTGAAATCTACGGGGACTTCGGGGATCAATATACAGTCAGCATCAGCAGCAATACCGCCCCTGAAAGCCGTATGTCCAGCGTAACGCCCGAAAACTTCAATAACCATGATCCTGTTGTGAGTCGTGCCTGTTGTCTTGAGGTCATCGACTATGTTAGCAATCTTGTTAATTGCAGAGTCTCCGCCGACTGAATAGGTCATCAGGTCCAGGTCCATTGTCTTGGGAGCATGAACGCAGGGGATTCCGTGTTCTGACAGGTCAACGACAACGCTTCCCGTGTCATCGCCTCCTGAAATAACAAGGCCGTCAATGTTGTGCTTGCGAAGTCCCATAGTGATTCGGTCATATTTTTCAGGGTCGTTGATTTTGGAAATTTTGACTCTGCTGTGGCCTGCATCGCTTCCTGCAAACTGTGAAGTGATATGATCAGTGCGCTCTTCATCGAGTTCAACAAGATGATCAAAGTTCACGAGGTTGTAGAGTCCTGCATAACCGTTTGGAATCGTGAAGGTCCTCATTCCACGCATGAGAGCTGTACGAGCCGCTCCCCTGATGACTGCATTAAGTCCTCCGCAGTCGCCGCCTGATGTGATGATACCGATGTTCTTAATTTTACCGTTACTGCTCAAGGTTAAAAGCATCTCCTTCTTAAAAATTAAAAGTGTAATTAACAAAATTTTTTCTGAATGCGAGATTAATTATACAAGTATTACCGCAAAATTTCTTATGACATTATTATTTTTTGCTATAGAATCATTAATTGAATCAAGTCAAAATATTTCTTGCAGTAAAATATATTAGTTCAGGTTATTTTCTTGCACGTCTTAGTGGGGGCGCGTGTGAAAAAATTTCCTGAGAGAGTAACAGGTTTTATCAGTTATCTATATTTTATAAGGAGGATTTATTTATCATGTCATTCTTAACACCTGGTCCAATTCTCGGCGAGTTCTTCGGTACACTCGTTCTTGTTGTTTTCGGAGACGGTAACGTAGCAAACTTAGTGCTTAAAGATTCAAAGGCCAACGGTTCCAACTGGGTTCATATCTGCTGGGGCTGGGCATGGGCAGTAGGTCTCGGAGTTTTCGCAGCAAATGCCCTCGGTTCGGCTCAGGGAGATTTAAACCCTGTCGTAACAGTAGCAAAGACCTTAGCAGGTACTTACGGTTCATGGGGTGAGGCTTGCAACATCATCATCGCCCAAATGATCGGCGGTTTCTGCGGTGCCGTAGTCGTATGGCTTGCATATCTCAGCCACTGGAAGGATTCAGACCCCAGTGCACAGCTCGGAGTCTTCTGCACTGCTCCTAATAAGTCCGAAAAAGACCGCAATCTTGGCTGCTGTTTCTTAACTGAAGCAATCGCCACATTCTTCCTTGTTACGTTAATCATGTGCGTATTCTCCAAAGGCGTAGCGGGTGCAGGCTTTACTCCCGGACTTGGCACGTTCTTTGTCGTAGGCATTATCTACGGACTTGGTGCAGCACTCGGCGGACCGACTGGCTATGCACTTAACCCTGCCAGAGACTTAT
Source organism: Synergistaceae bacterium (assembly GCA_017446645.1). Lineage (GTDB taxonomy): Bacteria > Synergistota > Synergistia > Synergistales > Aminobacteriaceae > JAFUXM01. Next base: position 2,728 of record JAFSQO010000256.1, read on the forward strand.
CACCCAGAATCGCTCACTTCGTCCTTCCGATTCCCGGCAAGAGAGACTCAGACTGGGCTTATTCATGGGTTCCTGTAGTAGGTCCGTTAGTAGGCGCAGTTGTTGCTTACTACTTCTGCCACGCAGTCGGCATAATGTAATAGAAACAAGCCCCCCGCTTATTTAAACCCTTCCCGGCCTTCCCTTGTCAGGGACGGTGCAAAAGTCGCCCCTGTTAAGGGGAGATTTAGAGGGGTCAAAAGGAGACAAGGCAATGTTATTCAAATTATTCGGTTCTAAGAAAAACGAAGCCTCATCATCAACAACAGCAGCAACAAATCCTGAAGTTCAGGAAGTAAAAGAAGTAAAGCAAGAAGTCAAACAGGAGGTAAAGATTTCAATGTCAGATAAGAAATACGTAGCCGCAATAGATCAGGGTACTACCAGCACCCGTTGCATGTTATTCACGAAGGACGGCCGTCCAGCAGCTTCTTACCAGATGGAGCATGAGCAGATTTTCCCTCATCCCGGCTGGGTAGAGCATAACGCAATGGAAATCTGGAGCAGGACTCAGGACGTTATCAGGGGCGCACTTGCTCAGGCTGGAGCTACAGCAGACGACATCGCAGCAGTAGGAATTACGAACCAGCGCGAGACCACAGTTGTATGGGAAAAAGCAACAGGCAAACCCATTTACAACGCAATAGTCTGGCAGTGCACGAGGACTCAGGACTTCTGCGCGGAGTGGCTCAAGAAACCGGGCTGGGGTCAGAACGAAAAGGGCGAAGGCAAGGTCAAGGATATTACAGGCTTGCTCATTAACCCCTACTTCTCAGGCACGAAAATCCGCTGGATTCTTGACAACGTCCCCGGAGCACGTGAGAAAGCAGAGAAGGGCGAGCTGTTATTCGGCAACACTGACACCTGGTTAATCTGGAACTTAACCGGCGGACCTAACGGCGGAGTTCACGTAACTGACGTATCGAATGCTTCACGTACACTCTTGATGAATATCGCGACCCTTCAGTGGGACGAGACAATGATGAAGGAGCTTCAGGTTCCCGCGTCAATGCTTCCTAAAATCATGCCCTCAAGTGCAGTATACGGAAAGACAGCAGCGTCAGGACCTTTCGGCGGTGAAATCCCAGTAGCAGGCGACTTAGGCGACCAGCAGGCAGCGTTATTCGGTCAGGCATGTCTCAGCGAAGGCGAGGCCAAGAACACCTACGGAACAGGCTGCTTCATGCTCATGAACATCGGCGACAAGCCAATCCCCTCAAAGAATGGACTCTTAACGACTGCATTCTATTCACGCGAGCCGGGCAAATGCTTCTACGCCCTTGAAGGTTCAATAGCTATTGCTGGTGCTGCTATTCAATGGTTACGCGATAACTTGAGAATGATCGATGACGCTCCTGTCAGTGAATACTTCGCAGGTAAAGTCAAAGATTCAGGCGGAATTTACTTCGTCCCTGCATTCTCCGGACTCTTCGCACCTTACTGGGATATGACAGCAAGAGGAGCAATCGTTGGACTCACGCGCTATATTCGCAAAGAGCATTTCATAAGAGCTACACTTGAGAGCCTTTGCTACCAGACCAGAGACGTTATCGAAGCAATGGAGAAGGACTCCGGCAAGAAATTAACGGCCCTCAAAGTCGACGGCGGTGCAGTTGTAAATAATCTTCTCATGCAGTTACAGGCAGATATTTTAGGTGCAGAAGTTGTCAGACCGGTTGTCAACGAAACTACGGCACTTGGCGCAGCTTATGCAGCAGGACTTGCAACTGGCTTCTGGAAAGACGAGAGCGACATCAGGGCAAACTGGGCACAGGACCGCAAATTTACTCCTGAACTTGGAGCAGACGAGCGTGAGAAGGCTTATGCAGGCTGGAAGAAGGCAATCGAGAAATCCAGAGCTTGGACGGACTAATCGATGACCAGAAAAGTTTTTATAATTGCTTTGGCTGTATTGCTGTCTTTGGCCGGTCTTGCATTTGCTGAAGAACTGAAGAGCATTAAACTTGCTGACTCGCCGTACTCCCTGATGATCCCTGCAAGCTTCGTAAACGGTGAAGTCAAGGACACTGAACGCTCAGAAGGTCTTACTGCCTACTACAAGAGCGATGCAACAACGCTTGATTTTGATGTCTATCAGATTTCAGGCAAAGGCACCCTTGCAGAGTTCGCAGCAGAAGATGCAAAGGCTTTCAACGGCAAAGACATAATTACAGATTCAGAGATTAACGGCGTAAAAGTAGCTTCATATCGTTCCAGACAGGAGGACGAAGGCACAGAATACGATGTTATTTCTTATGTCTTCGGCGGTGAGGACGGTAAATACATCAGGCTTACTTTCTGGCTTGACGGTGAAAACGCAGAGGCCGGGACTAAGGCAATAATCAACAGTCTCAGTAAGTAACACAGGCATTAATAATTTTCTCCCTCTGTGTCTTGTTTTGCAGGGGGAGTTTTATTTTTACAGAAGGGGGAATAAAATTTCATGAACTATGACATTGTGATAATCGGTTCAGGTATCACAGGAGCGTCAATAGCAAGAGAGCTTTCACGATACAAGCTGAACATTGCAGTGCTCGACAAGGCCAGTGAACTTCCTGCAGGTGCAAGCCGTGCAAATTCTTCAATGATTCATGGCGGATTTGACGATAAACCCGGAACTGCCAAAGCAAAATTCTGTGTACCGGGCAACAAGTTATGGCACAAACTCAAGGACGAACTCGATGTTCATATTGATGAATGCGGTTCATTCGTGTGTGCATTCAACGATGACGAGATAAAGCACCTTGAGTTACTTCTCAGTCAGGGAAAAGCCAACGGTGCTCCGGGAGTCGAGATAGTTTCAGGCGATGAGTTACGTAAGCGCGAACCTAACGTATCACCCGAAATAGTAGCGGCTCTCTGGTCTCCTGAAGCGGCTATTATAAATAACTTCGAGGCCGTCAATGCAATGATAGAAAGTGCACAGATTAACGGGGCAAAATTATTCCTTGAGACTCAGGTTACAGGCTTATTATTTGATGACAAGGGCGGCATTCGAGGCGTTGCCACAAATAAGGGCGACTTCACTGCACCAATCGTGATTAACGCAGGAGGAACTCATGCAGGCGAGATAGCTTCATGGGCAGGAGATTCGAGTTTCAAGATTATCCCGACAAAGGGCGAGTACTTTTTGCTTGACAGGGTCGCAGGAACTTTCGTAACCAGCTTCTTGTTCTCGTGTCCTTCAAAGGCAGGCAAGGGCATTACTGTTTTGCGTACAGCAGAAGGGAATCTCATGGCAGGCCCTACAGCAACTGAGCAGGAAGACCCGGAAGACAGGGCAACGACTCCGGAGGGCTTGGCCGAAGTTTTGAAGGGTGCAAGAAAGCTCGTTCCAAATTTCCCTGTAAACATGAACATCACGACTTTTGCAGGAGTCAGGGCAAACACTGAGTCCGGAGATTTTGAGATTAGGGCACTCACAAAACCCAGAGGCTTCATTAATGCTGCTGGAATCAAATCACCGGGATTCACTTCATCACCAGCTATAGCACAGTACATCGCAGAGTTAATCCGCGAAGAGTTATCTGACAGGGTGAAATTGACCCCCAACGAGAAATTTATCCCGGAAAGGCGCAACGTCCCCAGATTCTTGTATCTCAACATGGACGAGAGAAAGAAGTTAGCTGAGAAAGACCCTGCTTATGCCCAGATAGTTTGCAGATGTGAGACAGTAACAGAAGGCCAGGTTATCGAAGCAATCAGGCGCGGAGCAAGGACAATAACAGCCGTCAAGATGATGACCAGAGCAGGCACAGGACGTTGTCAGGGCGGATTCTGCTGTCCAAGGGTTGCTGAGATTCTTTCGCGCGAGTTAAATATCCCGTTAGAAGAAATCACAAGGCACGGCGGAGGGTCAAAATTACTCGTCGGGAAGACTAAAGAATTTCTGCTCAACAAGGAGGGGAAATAGCATGAACAATAACATTGATGTCCTCATTATCGGAGCAGGCCCCGCAGGAGTCGCAGCAGGTATAGGCGCAAAGAAAGAAGGCGCACAAAATGTAGTAGTCCTTGAACGTGACTGGGATTTAGGAGGAATCTTGCAGCAGTGCATTCACCCCGGCTTTGGCTTGAGAACCTTCAAAGAAGAATTAACCGGCCCGGAGTACATGCACAGATTCATTCAGCAGGCTCACGAAGTCGGCGTGGAATTCAGGACTAACACAATGGTCTTCCAGATAGATAAAGAGTCTAATACAGTCTGGACAATGAACAAAGAACGCGGTATCGAAGCCCTTAACCCTAAAGCAATAGTTCTCACTATGGGCTGCCGTGAGAGACCATTAGGGGCAATCAGAATCCCCGGCACAAGACCTTCAGGGATTTATACAGCCGGAACTGCCCAGAGATTCGTCAACATGGAAGGCTACATGCCCGGCAAAAGAGCAGTAATTCTTGGCTCAGGCGATATTGGCTTAATCATGGCTAGGCGTATGATTTGGGAGGGTGCTGAAGTCGAAGGCGTTTATGAAGTCATGAGCTGGCCCGGCGGATTAAGGCGTAACATTGCCCAGTGTCTTGACGATTACGGGATACCATTTCACCTTAAGACTACAGTAACGAAAATTCACGGTCAGGACAGGCTCGAAGGCGTTACGGTTGCACAGGTTGACGACCATATGACCCCGATTAAAGGCACGGAAAGATTCATAGAGTGTGATACGTTATTGCTTGCGATTGGCTTAATCCCTGAAAATGAATTATCTCGAATGGCAGGCATTGAGATTCACAAAGTAACCGGAGGCCCTGTAGTAAATGACTTGCTTCAGACAACGAACCCGGCAGTCTTCGCAGCAGGTAACGTCGTAATAGTCTATGACCTTGTCGATAACGTCAGCGATGAAGGCTTAATCGCAGGGGCAAATGCAGCAAAGTTCGCACTTGGCCGAATTCCCAAGGACGCAAAGAGAATCCCCGTTAAAGGCGGCGAGAACGTCAGGCTGTACTCCCCTCAGTTCGTTACTGGAGAAGCTGACACTACGATATTTATGCGAGTGACTCACCCGATTGAGCAGGCGTGTAAAGTTTTTGCTGAACCCGGACTTTACTCTCAGAGATTACGCTATGCAAGGCCCGGAGAGATGAACGAGGTCAAGATTAAGGCCGAACAGATTCGCAATCTTCCGGATTTGAGCGAGATTGTGATAGACATTCAGCCGGTGTAATCGAGGTGATAGCTATGAGTGAAGAGAGAAAATTTATTTGCGTGTCATGTCCGCTTGGCTGCGGTCTTACTGTTAGCCTTAATGATTCAGGCGAAGTCGTAAAGGTCGAAGGCAACACCTGCCCCAGAGGCGAGAGCTATGCGCGTTCAGAAGTGAAGGATCCTCGAAGGGTCTTTGCTTCAACAGTTAGGGTCAAAGGCGGAAAGTTGCCCGTCTGTCCGATACGAAGCAAGACTCCTGCTCCTAAAGGGAAGCTGTTCGAGATTGCTGAAGAAGTTGCGAAACTTGAAGTAAATGCTCCGTTAAAGATCGGGCAAGTTTTGATTCATAACGTCTGCGGAACTGATGTTGATATAGTCGCAAGCAGAGATTTAGCAGCAGTGTAACAATAAATTTTTCCCCTGTGAGAGTAATTTTTGCGGGGGATTTTTTTGTCCTGTAAGTTGACATGATTTTATATTTAAGCTAGAATTTCCTGCATTCTAAGCAAAGATTTTCGGGATTTTTTTGCTTAAGCATGAAAGGAGTTTGACAAAATGCCTGAATATAAACCGATTAAGGAAATTTACGGGACTATGATATTCAACCGCCGTGTCATGAAAGAGAGACTCAACCCCGACATCTACGAGCAGGTTATCGCAGCAATGGAGGGCCGGCAGAAATTATCACCCGAAGCTGCAGATATAGTCGCTACTACAATGAAAGACTGGGCAATCTCTAAGGGAGCCACACATTGGACGCACTGGTTCCAGCCTCAGACTGAATTAACGGCGGAGAAACATGCTGCCTTTACCTTACCTGACTCAGAAGGCCGTCCAATCGAAGTCTTCAGGGGGCACAATCTCGTTCAGGGAGAACCCGATGCTTCGAGTTTCCCAAGTGCAGGGACACGTTCAACGTTTGAGGCACGAGGCTATTCTGCATGGGACATATCAAGCCCCGCTTTTATAGTGAAGAGTCTCAAGGGCGGGACTCTCTGCATTCCGTCAGTGTTCTTGTCATTTGACGGTTCGCCGTTGGACTTAAAGACTCCGTTACTCAGGGCACTTGATGCATTAGAGAACAGGGCATTGAAGTTATTGCGGACTCTTGGCCAGAGAGGCATTAAGAACGTGAAGATGACAGTCGGCGCGGAACAGGAGTATTTCCTGCTTGACAGACCAAGGGCACAGTTAAGACCTGATATTAGATTCTGCGGAAGGACCTTGCTGGGTGCACAGCCTGCTAAGGATCAGAAGCTCGACCATCACTACATGGGGGCAATTCCTACGAGAGTCCTGCGCTACATGGAAGACGTTGAGAGAATGCTTGCAAGTTATGGGGTCTCTCTGATTGCACGACATAACGAGGTAGCACGATGCCAGTTTGAATTCGCCCACTTATTCAGCGATGCTAACACTGCCTGCGACCAGAACCAAATGTTAATGGAAGCTATGAGGAAACTTGCAAGAGAACATGAGTTGCGTTTGCTCTTCCATGAGAAACCCTTTGCGGGAATGAACGGCTCAGGCAAGCACACAAATATCTCACTAATGGACAGTGAAGGCAGGAATTTACTCAAGCCCTCACATTCTCACAGGCGCAACGTAATTTTCTTGACGTTCTTATCGGCTGTAGTTCTTGGTGTATCGAGATTTCACAGTTTACTGCAGGCAAGCATAGCGACTTACGGGAATTTGTTCAGACTTGGAGGACATGAAGCAC
>JAFSQO010000257.1 GCA_017446645.1 Synergistaceae bacterium
ATTGCCTCTCCGACAAGTTCACGCATGGGGGTTTCTGAGACTTCTGAGATTAACTGCTCAATCCTGAGTAGTCCTGCCCTTGCATCGTTAGCATGAACTGTGCAGACTCCGCCGGGGTGGCCGGTGTTCCAGGCTTTTATCATGTCAAGAGCCTCTTTGCCCCTGACTTCGCCGACTATAATTCTGTCAGGTCTCTGTCTCATAGTAATCTTGAGCAAGTCCTGCATAGAGATTTCGTCATTTGTCCTCATGGCTACGAAGTTATCGGCCGAGCATTGCAATTCTGCCGTGTCTTCAAGGATCAATAATCTATGAGAAGGCGTAAGCAAATGAATCTCGTTCAGTATGGCATTGACGAAAGTAGTCTTGCCTGTGCCTCCGACAACGAGAATATTCTTGCGTTTCTTGACTGCATCGCGGATAATCTCGACATCAGAAGCTAATGCTCGTCCAGACTGCACATACTGCTCAAGGCTGAATACTGCAGAAGCCTTCTTTCGCAAATTAAACGAAGGGCGCACCACCACAGGAGGGATAACGCCTTCAACACGGCTGCCATCCCCCGGCAATTCGCCTTCGACTTTAGGATTATGTTGATTGATAGTTGTACCGAGCATGTGAGCTATAGTTCCAAGCATTTGCAGGGCCTGAACTTCAGACATGTCGCAAAGATACTCCATACCCTTGCCGAGTCTGTCAGTCCACACTGAGCCGTCGGGATTGAGCATAACTTCGACAACAGTAGGGTCATCCATAGCCTGCCGTATGGTGTCACCCATTTCGCGCCGTAGCTTATTCAGATTTCTGCGGGTTACTTCATCTGTTGCCTTACTCATTATTTACTCCCTTCGTTATTGCATGTGCGGTTGATCATTATCCAACACGATTTAGAAAATTACAAATCTGTAAATCAAAAATATTATAACGTATTAAAGTATGCGATAATTATAACGCAAAGGAGAAAAAAATCATGTACACGACACTAGAGCATTTCTTGAAATATGTGAGTTATGATACTCAATCAGACGAGAACTCAGGGAAAGTCCCCAGCACTCCGGGACAATGGGAATTAGCGAGAGAGATAGAACGCGAACTTAATGAACGTGGTCTTCATGATGTCTCAGTCAGTGAATATTGCTACGTAATGGGGACGTTACCGGCTAATACGAGCAAGGAAATTCCTGCGATAGGCTTCATTGCTCACATGGACACGGCAGCAGAAGCATCAGGCAAGAACGTAAAGCCCCGAATAGTCAAGAACTATGACGGCGGAGATATTCAACTGAACGAGAAAATAATTTTATCGCCTCAAGATTTTCCCTTCATGAAAAATTATATCGGTGATGACTTGATAGTTACAGACGGTACGACCTTACTGGGAGCAGACGACAAAGCCGGAATTGCTGAAATCATGGGTGCAGTTGACTGGTTAATCGCTCACCCGGAAATAAAACACGGTGATGTCAAAGTTGCCTTCACACCTGACGAAGAGATTGGCGAGCTTGCAAAAAATTTAGACATTCAGAAGTTCGGAGCAGACTTTGCTTACACAATTGACGGCGGAGCACTCGGTGAAGTTAGTTACGAGAATTTCAATGCAGCAAGCGCAGTGTTAAAGATTCATGGGCGTTCAGTTCATCCTGGTTCAGCGAAGGGCTTAATGCTGAGTGCTATAACTTTAGGTAATGAGTTCCTGTTGATGCTGCCTTCTTCAGAGACCCCGGCTGCTACAGAAGGGCATGAAGGTTTCTACCACTGCCTGACCTTCAAAGCAGATACAGAGGACGCGGAGTTAAGATTTATAATAAGGGATCATGACATGACGAAATTTGAATCGCGCAAAAAATTTTTCGTGAAGTGTGTTGACTGGCTGAGAGATAAGTACGGCGCAGAACACTTTGAACTCGAAATGCACGACCAGTATTACAACATGCTCGAAAAAGTGAAGGATCACATGAACATAGTCGAGCTTCCTGTTAATGCCATGAAGGAATTGGGGATAAAACCCTTTTTCACTGCAACAAGGGGAGGCACTGACGGGGCGGCGTTGTCATGGCGAGGCTTAATTACACCGAATATCTTTGCAGGCGGACATAATTATCACGGACGCTTCGAGTTTATATCAGTTCAGGTAATGGAGAAGGCGACAGCGGTAATCTTGAAGATGATTGAGCTTGCTGGTAAATAATAATTACCCCCCTTAGCGTAAAAGTAAAGGGGGATTATTTATTACTTGCAGATTTTATCAATCCACGAGAACAGATCATCAAGGTCATAATCTCCTCTGTGACCCTGACCTGCTACAGCTGCAAAATCTACTGAGAAGCCGTTTTTTTCGAGCTTGCGAGCCAGTATTGCCGGAATTGCCAAAGAAGTATCGCTGTCATTCAGACCGTGCCTTATTCTCCAGTATTTGGCTGTAGTTGCCGAGCCTATATAATTCATAGGGTTCATTGCTTTGATTATTGCCGAGTCTGCAATTGCATTAGAGCTTGCTGTGTTATTATTATAGCCGTACTCTGTGAAGTGTTTATCATTGAATTCGTTGTTTTCTGGTGAACTTAAATCCAGTCTGTCGAACGCCGGGATTTGCGTCTTGTCCCTTGTTGTTGTGTATGTTCCGAGTGAGTCAAGATAGTCCCTGAATGTTCCTGTGCCGTCAGAATTTAGGGTATAGCCGAGATTTAAGCCGTTAAGATATGTGATGAAGTTTGCTGCAAGATTTTTCGAAGCTGCCGAGCCGTCCCCGAAAGTCCATTCATAGGCCGAGTCAGCGTTGTCAAGATTCGTAATCGGGCAATAACACATGGATGCAAAAATATCGTCAGAAACTTTTGCTGCTCCGAGTTCGTCGAGATATTTGTCATAGTCGCCTGAATTTCCCGTAGCACCCAGCAATGCAGAAACCGCGCCCCCTGCACTTGTTCCGCTTGAGATAATTTTGTCAGTATTTCCAGCCGGTAAATTATTCTTGTTGTAACGCAAATATCTTACTGCAGCCTTATAATCAATTATGCAGGCCGGAGCAGTCCCGTAATCCGTATTGCGTCCCCTCAATGCAGGTGAGACAGCAACGAGTCCCTTGCTTAGTGCGATGCCCAAAGAGTTGCTGCTGCTTGGTGAAGAAATACGGGCCTTATTGTAACCGCCTACGTTATTAGGCATAAAAATTGGCGCAGTTCTGGCTGTATATCCGTTGATAGTGCCCCCTGAAATATAAGTCTCAGGAATGTAAATGCTCAATTTCTGATAGCCTGAATTCACAGGATTTGCGACATAAACGATATCGGAATAAGCCCTGTAAGTTACACCGTTTACAGTGCCGGTCGTGTAATTTGACGCGTCAAAAGTAAGCAAGCCATGAGTGCTTCCTCCGCAGGCTGAAACGGAAGCAACGAGAAGCACGGAAATAATTAGGAGTCCCAAGCAGTGATAGAATTTAGCA
>JAFSQO010000003.1 GCA_017446645.1 Synergistaceae bacterium
CATTTCGGAGTGCCTTCAATATTGGGCTTCTCGAAAAATATTTTTACACTCCCGACTATGATTTACGCGTTAATAAATAAATCCGGAGGCAGTTTTGAGGGCATCAGACAGGGCACTGCATTATCGATATTACTCGTGGCTGTAGTTGCGATTGCCTTAGTGATTCAGAAGAAAGTGTTAAGCTCAGGAAGCTACGACATCATAAAGGGTAAATCAATGCGTCCGACCCTGATAAAGTTACGCGGTGCAAAATATCCGTTGCTGCTCTTGGCCTGCCTGACTCTTCTGGTCATCGTTGTAGTTCCCCTTGTGATGATCTTCCTGGTCGCACTCGTTAAGGCTTACGGTCTGCCCTTAGTCTGGAAAAATTTCTCGTTCAGCAACTATCAGAAGGTCTTTGCCTCAGTCGCCACAATGGACACGATTTGGAACTCGTTATTCCTGTCAGTTACAGCCGGAGTCGTCTGTATGTTCCTGGGAGTCATGATAGCTTACGTCATTAACCGCATTAAGCCCAAGGGACGCGGGGTGTTAGAAATTCTCTCGATTCTGCCCTACTCGATACCCGGCACTGTCTTGGCAATCGGTGTTATTCTCGCGTGGTCAGGAGCTATCTTCAAGATTACGCTTTATAATACAATCTGGATAATCCTCGTTGCATATATGGCCCGTTATCTTTCGTTCTCAATGAAAAGCGCGTCAGCATCACTGCAGCAGGTCAACTCATCGCTTGAAGAGGCTTCACGTGCCTGCGGAGCTACTCACACTGAATCACTTCGCGATATAACTCTACCGTTAATAAAGCCTGCAATGGTGTCTGGGTTCTTCCTGATATTTTTACCGGCAATGAGGGAGCTTACTACTTCGATTTTGCTTTACGGACCTTACAGCAGGACTCTTGGTGTCCAGATTTTCGCGTTGCGTGATGCGGGAATGATTCCCCAGGCAGCAGCCCTTGCTTCTGTTGCGATAGTGATAATCATAGTCTGCAACTCAATCGTAACATGGATAACGAAAGACAGGAAGGGAGCATAAATCATCATGTCAATATCAGATAAGAATCAAGTTGTGTTAAGGCACGTCACGAAAAAATTCACGACGAGAACAATGGGAACAGTAACAGCCGTTGATGATTTCAATCTTGAGATAAAAGAGGGCGAGTGCTTCTCATTCCTTGGGCCTTCAGGGTGCGGGAAAACTACGACTCTGAGAATGATTGCGGGCTTTGAAGATTTGTCGGAAGGCGAGATAGAACTTTGCGGCCGTCCGGTCTCGATTAAGGCGAAAAACTTGTACGTCCCCCCGGAAGAGCGCGATTTGGGAATGGTCTTTCAGGCGTTCGCAGTGTGGCCTCACATGAATATCTTTGACAACGTTGCTTTCCCCCTCAAAATCCGCAAAGTGGCAAGGCATGAGATTGAGGCAAGAGTCAAGGATGCACTGAAGCATTGTTCACTTGACGGTCTCGAAAAGTTATACCCCGGCGAGTTGTCAGGAGGGCAGCAGCAGAGAATCGCACTAGCACGAGCAATAGTTACGAATCCAAAAGTCATGCTGCTCGATGAGCCACTGAGTAACCTTGACCCGAAATTACGCGAAACCATGAGGTTCGAGATTAAGGAGCTGCAGAGACAATTCGGCTTCACGATTATCTTCGTAACGCATGACCAATCCGAGGCAATGGCAATTTCTGACAGAATGATGGTCTGCGATATGGGAAAGATTATGCAGATTGACACGCCGGAAAATTTATACAGGAAACCTAACTCGCGCTTTGTTCATAATTTCTTGGGCGAGTCGACTTTCATCAACGTAATTATCAAAGACGGCAAAGTCTTCCCGAAAGGCGATGAAAGTCAGGCAATTGCTCTCACTCCTCCAGAGAATGCAGAAAGCGAAATGGTCATAGCTACGAGACCTAACGCAATAAAGCTCACGAAAGAGCCGGTAGGAAGCCCACAACGTGGGTCGGGTTTCAGGACTCACATTGAAAAGCGAATTTTCTTGACGGACAAAACTGAGTATCTTGTCCCGGTCGGTGAACAGCTTGTGAAGATTCAGACTCCTCACAGGGTAGTGTTTGCTCCGGGTGAGGCTTGCTGTATCGAAATTTCTGAGCCTGGCTGGTATCCTCCGGAAGATAAGGCAGCCGAAGCAGAGAGAGCACGAAGGCAGAGATTCTAGCACTATGAACACTGACTCAAAGATTACTGAGAAAAGCAATACCCAAGTATTCTGGCTGAAATTACTGCGTGACGTTCTAGGACTCGAATACCCCGAAAAATATATCGAGTTCGAGAAGAGAGTCGAGCTTCATCACATGAGCTTTATTGATGCCTATATCCCTTCAACAAGAATCATAATCGAACAGAAGGGCCCGGACGTAGATCTTGACACGCCTATAAAACAATCGGACGGAACAAGCCTCACACCGTTTGAACAGGCCAAGAGATATTATGACTGGCTGCCAATGTCGCAGAAGGGACGCTATATTATAACCTGCAACTTCCGGGAGATACGGATTTACGACATGGAGACCCCAAAAGCTCCGCCGAGAATTATTTTGCTTGAGAATATCGAACGCGAGAAAGATAATCTTACATTTATCGCTCAGCCGGGGCGCACTCTCCCTCATGAAGTCGAATTATCAATCAAGGCAGGC
>JAFSQO010000258.1 GCA_017446645.1 Synergistaceae bacterium
GCCTTCAAGTCTGCTGCAAGGGTCAACAAGTAATCTATCTCGTTTGGTGTGAAGTCCATTAGGGTCAAGAAGCTCCTGCCTCTGAGATTTACTGCCATGATTATCAAGTCCTTATGATTCAGATTTTTTTTGCGCAATTATAGCACTTAATGACTCCCAGCCCCATTTTGTTGTATCATAACACTGTTCATGACTTACAGGAGGATTATCGTCAATGGCAAACAACAAAGCATTACACAGAGCAGCAAAGGCTCAACAGGACGAATTTTACACACAGATGTTCGACATAGAGAACGAACTGCGCAATTACAGGGAACACTTCGAGGGCAAGAAGATACTCTGCAACTGCGATGACCCTTACGAGAGCAATTTCTTCAAGTACTTTGCTATCAGGTTCAACGCATACAGACTCGCGAAACTTACTGCAACATGTTACGCAGGCAGCCCGATAGCTCATCGGCAGTTATCTTTATTCGAGGAAGAGAAGGAGACTCAGGCGAGGACTCCATACTGCGCAGAAATCACTGAACTCAAGGACTACAACGAAGACACAGCAGAAGATTTACAGGACATTCGCTATATCCTTGAACACAACGTAGGAGGAGGAGTCAGGAAACTTCAGGGTAATGGAGACTTTAGAAGCCCGGAATGCATTAAATTTCTCGAAGACTCTGACATTGTCGTAACGAACCCGCCCTTCTCACTGCTGAGAGAATTCATAGCCCTGTTGATTCAGTACGACAAAAAATTTATCATTCTCGCAAATAAAAATGCAATCACGTATAAAGAAGTCTTCCCGTTATTCATGCACAATAGAATCTGGCTTGGTTATACTGTACACAGCGGAGGCTTGGATTTCATGGTTCCTGATTCTTACGACAGAAGCGAACATTTTAAAATTGACGAAGCAGGCCGCAAATATGTAAACACTTCAGGGCCTAGATGGTTCACGAATTTAGATCATGGCTGGAGACATCGCGACATGATTCTCTCAAGGAGCTACGAGCGCAACCCTGAGCTTTACCCTCACTATGATAACTATGACGCTATCGAAGTGAGCAAGACCAGTGACATTCCCGCAGATTATTTCGGAGTCATGGGAGTCCCGATAACCTTCATGGACAAGTATAACCCTGACCAGTTCGAGATTGTAGGCTGCTCTTACATCTACGGAGATCCAGGCTGTCATGTTTCCGGAACTTCGTGGAACGCACAAATTAACGGCAAAGATATTTACAAGCGATTATTTATCCGAAGAAAGAAGGCAGAGTGATAAACATGAAGATAGAGCTTCACAGGATACCAATCCGCGAAATTATTGACGGCTACAAGGATATGAAAGATGACGGTGTTGTAGGTTACGGCGGGAGACTCAACATACGCCCGGCGTTTCAAAGGGAATTCATTTACAACGAGAAACAGCGCAGGGATGTCATTGCCTCAGTCCTGAAAGATTTTCCCCTTAACGTCATGTACTGGGTGATAAACTCAGAAGGTAATTACGAAATGTTAGACGGCCAGCAGCGAACCATAAGCATTTGCCAATACGCTAACGACGATTTCGCCCTGGACAACATTGGCTATATGAGCCTCACAAAAGAGAGACGCGAAAAATTTCTGGACTACGAATTAATGATCTATTTCTGTGAGGGCACTGAAGAAGAGAAACTTGACTGGTTCGAGATAATCAACATAGCGGGCGAGAGATTGACCCCCCAGGAGAGCCGTAATGCAGTGTACGCAGGGACATGGCTTATGGACGCGAAGGAACATTTCAGCCGGACGAACTGCGCAGCCTATGCCGAAGCAAGTGATTACATGAAGGGCAGTGCAATGCGTCAGGAATATCTTGAGACGGCGATTCGTTGGGCAGCTGACCATGACGGAATCAGAGAGCGGACTCCGGACAAGATGATTCGGGAGTACATGAGACTTCACCAGCACGATAAAGACTGCGGTGATTTGTGGCTGTATTTCCAGAGGGTAATTAACTGGGTTAAATTTCTATTTCCTGTTACCCGAAAAGAGATGAAGGGGATTCAGTGGGGTTTGCTCTATAACATTCACGGCGACAAGTCATATAATCCAAAAGAGCTTGAGCAGCGTATAAAAGCCTTAATGGAAGATTACGAAGTTACGAATAAATCCGGGATTTACGAGTACGTTCTGGACGGTGAAACGAAACACCTGAGCCTCCGCAAGTTTCTTGACAGGGACCAGAGGGCAGCCTATGAACGTCAAAATGGTATCTGTGCGAAGTGCGGGAAACATTTCGAGCTTAAGGAGATGGAGGCCGACCACATTACCCCGTGGAGCAGAGGCGGACGAACTGAGCCGGACAACTGCCAAATGCTGTGCAGGGAATGCAACAGGCGCAAGAGCAACAAGTGAAAGAAAAATCCCTGCCGTTTTTACTCGGCAAGGATAACACAGAAATTTATATGGATTTGCTAATAGAATAGATGACCTAAGTTAAATACTCCGAGCCATGAGAGCAAGACGTTAATCAGGACATTCGCAACACTTAGCAGGAATAAAGTTTTGAACATGTTGTTCATTTCTTCTGTCGTAGTTTCTTTTGAAGCCGAGTACGATGACATGATGATAGCTCCGCCGGTTGAGAGAGGGCTGATTGCTGCTGCGAATGACGTTGCTATTATCGATGACATTAATTCAACGTAACTGATTCCGAAAGTCTTTGCTACGTTGTCTGCAATTGGAAGTAGTGCAGGCATTACAACTCCTGTTGTTGAACTGACCCATGATAAAATACCTGAAGTTGCTGACATAATCGGGACGGCTGTATTTGCTGTCATTAAACTCGAAAGATAATCAGAGACTAATTTGATGCCTCCGAGTTTGTTAATGACGTTGACGAGAGCACCGACACCGCAGATAAATATGAGAGTTCCCCAGGGTATTCCCTTGATGGCCTTTTTCTCGTCAGCACAGCCCGTGAGAATTAACACGCTTGCAGCAAGGAAGGCGAATAACCCCGTGTCGAGCTTGAAGCCTATGCAGCAGATTACAACGATTGTGATAGTGATGATTGTGATTCTCTGTTCCCTGTTGAATTTAGGAATGTCTGACCACTTTAACGGGTTGTCAGCCTTGACTTTGTAGCCTTTGTAGAGGATATACACGACCAACGTAAATATGAAACCGCTCAACAGAGTCGAAAGGAACAAGTGCAGACCGAAGCCAGAGTATCCCATAGGGTTAGAGAGCTGGGCAGCAAGTATACCGGTCAATGAAAGAGTAGACGCACAGCCTGCATTTGCTCCGAGTTTGGCATATAATGATGTAGCCATTGGGTTGATGTCCATCTCGAAGGCAAGATACATTGCGAAAGTTGTCATTAAGATTCCTGCAGCAATATGTCCGGGACCGATTGCCGAAATAAAAGCCGACAGCACGAACATCAAGATGGGAATGAGTACGGTGCGTTTACCTACAAGGGCGACTACTTTCTTTGAGAATAAATCGAGAGTCCCGTTTTGTGAAGCCATTCCGAACATGAAAGTAACGCCTACAAGTGTAACGAACATTGACGAACTGAAGCCCGCAGTGATTTGTGAAGCCTTCATGCCTCCGACAGTGCCGAGTACGAAAGCTGCACCCAGTGCAAAGAAGCCGAGATTGATTTTCTTGATGAAGCCTATTGCAACGACGATTGCGAGAACAAGAAGCGATATTATAGGCAAGTATTCCTGTAACATGATTAAATTTTCCTCCTGTAAAAAAATTTTTAGAGCCTGATTGTTGCGATGCCTTCCATGAGCAAGTTCGCTGTCCTGAA